>NZ_KV839122.1:0-31779 GCF_001838845.1 Staphylococcus sp. HMSC36A10 | reverse complement strand
TTTTACATTGCCTAAGAACTTAATGTCCCAGCCTATTCGTTTGAATTATTTAATTTTTTACTTTGAAAGGAATGTTTAAAAAACTACTTCATCTGTCCGACTTAATATTGAATATAAAAAACACGCATCCTACGACACGTGTAAAAATGATTATTCTTTTGAGTCAATTCGACTCCAACCTTTTTTAGTTAAAGTGATTTTACCTGTTTCTATATTAATAATCTTCTGTTTATATAAGTGACCGATTGCACGTTTGAATGAACCTTTACTCATATTGAATACTTCTTTAATCGCTTCAGGGCTTGATTTGTCCCAGAATGGTAATTCACCATCATATTCAACTAGTAAATCAAAGATGACTTGGCCGTCATCGTCTAAACGTTCATGTGCAAGTGGTAAAAATGAACCATTTAACTCACCTTTATCATTATGCCCGATAATTCTAACTTGAACAGATTCACCTAATCTTGGTTCAGCTTTACGTTCTGATTCATGTACGAAAATTTTGTAACCTGATTCGCTTAATAAGAAGCTACCAATTCGTAATACGCGGTAAGGTTTGGCTTCAATGACTTCGTTTTTTAAATTATCATCGTGTACAGGTGTAAACATATTTTCTACAACAGATTCACTCGCTAAACGTCCATACATATGATTCTCACGGTCAATTCGTAATGTAACTAGCAAATGATCACCAGGTTGTGGCCATAGTGATTTCACTTTTGGTAAATCTTCCCATGGTACTAACACTTCACGGGGTAAACCAACATCTATACGTGCCCCATCGCGATCCGTTTTAAGTACTTTAGCAAAATCATATTTATCTTTCGTAATATCAGGCATATTTTGAGTTGCAAATAATTCACCTGAACGGTTTGGATAAATGAAGAAACTATATTCTTCACCTACTTCTAATTCATCATCATCGTTCATTTCTGATTGGTTTAACTTTACGTTTTCACCGTTTGGTCCTTTTAAAAGGTAAGTTGAGCCTTGTAACCCTACTACTTCAAGGAATTCTATAGAACCTACTATATCTTTGTCTAATGCCATGTTATTCTCCTTCGATTCTTGTATTCTTTATTATTATAACATGTGTGAGTCATTCTATCATTACAACTTATATGAGGTCGAAACTGTGACGATAATATGATATAATTCTTCCGTTAGAATATCGAATGAAAAAAAGGAGAAAATGCATGTTACAAGTAACTGATGTGAGTTTACGTTTTGGAGATCGTAAACTATTTGAAGATGTAAATATTAAATTTACAGAAGGTAATTGTTATGGATTAATTGGTGCGAATGGTGCAGGTAAATCAACATTCTTAAAAATATTATCTGGTGAATTAGATTCTCAAACAGGACATGTTTCATTAGGTAAAAATGAACGTCTAGCTGTTTTAAAACAGGACCACTATGCTTATGAAGATGAACGCGTGCTTGATGTTGTAATTAAAGGTCACGAACGTCTTTATGAGGTTATGAAAGAAAAAGATGAAATCTATATGAAGCCAGATTTCAGTGATGAAGATGGTATCCGTGCTGCTGAACTTGAAGGTGAATTTGCAGAAATGAATGGTTGGAATGCTGAAGCTGATGCTGCTAACCTTTTATCTGGTTTAGGTATCGATCCAACTTTACACGATAAAAAAATGGCTGAATTAGAAAACAACCAAAAAATTAAAGTATTATTAGCGCAAAGTTTATTCGGTGAACCAGACGTACTATTACTGGATGAGCCTACTAACGGTCTCGATATTCCAGCAATCAGTTGGTTAGAAGATTTCTTAATTAACTTTGATAATACTGTTATCGTAGTATCGCATGACCGTCATTTCTTAAATAATGTATGTACTCATATCGCTGATTTAGACTTCGGTAAAATTAAAGTTTATGTTGGTAACTATGATTTTTGGTATCAATCTAGTCAGTTAGCTCAAAAGATGGCTCAAGAACAAAACAAGAAAAAAGAAGAAAAAATGAAAGAGTTACAGGACTTTATTGCACGTTTCTCAGCTAACGCTTCTAAATCTAAACAAGCAACAAGTCGTAAAAAACAACTTGAGAAAATTGAATTAGATGATATTCAACCATCATCAAGAAGATATCCTTTCGTTAAATTCACGCCTGAGCGTGAGATTGGTAACGACTTATTAATCGTTCAAAATCTTTCTAAAACAATTGACGGCGAAAAAGTATTAGATAATGTATCATTCACAATGAATCCAAATGATAAAGCGATTTTAATTGGAGATAGTGAAATTGCAAAAACAACATTACTTAAAATATTAGCTGGCGAAATGGAACCAGACGAAGGTTCATTTAAATGGGGTGTTACTACATCATTAAGTTACTTCCCTAAAGATAACTCAGAGTTCTTTGAGGGTGTAAATATGAATCTCGTTGATTGGTTAAGACAATATGCTCCTGAAGATGAACAAACAGAAACATTTTTACGTGGTTTCTTAGGTCGTATGTTATTTAGTGGTGAAGAAGTTAAGAAAAAAGCTAGTGTGCTTTCAGGTGGAGAAAAAGTACGTTGTATGCTAAGTAAAATGATGTTATCAAGTGCGAATGTACTTTTACTTGACGAACCTACTAACCACTTAGACTTAGAAAGTATTACTGCTGTCAATGATGGTCTTAAATCATTTAAAGGTTCTATCATCTTTACTTCTTATGACTTCGAATTTATCAACACGATTGCAAACCGTGTTATCGATTTAAATAAACAAGGCGGCGTTTCAAAAGAAATTCCATATGAAGAATACTTGCAAGAAATCGGCGTTTTAAAATAAACATAATATGTAGAATTTCTTTTCGAAAATCTCTGTATTGAGGCCCGACCAACTTGCACATTATTGTAAGTTGGCTTACTGTCACCTTCTATATTGGGACTTATTCCGCAACTTGTATTGTTTGTAGAAATTAGGAATCCAATTTCTCTATGTGTTGCACCGACAAGGATTGAAAAAAGCTAGCTACAAAGTCATTTTCATTCAGTCAACTACTGTCAATATAACATTGCAGGGTCTAGGGCATTGATTCATGCCCGAGACTATATTCAATTTAATAGACATTAACTGGTCGTGAGGCTGGGACATAAATCCCTAAAAAAACAGCAGTAAGATATTTTCAATTAGAAAATATCTTGCTGCTGTTCTCTATTTATACAATACTTCGTATTGAATGGCTTCGCTTTGCCCGTCTGGCACATTACTGTAAAATTCTATAAATAGAATTTTTGATGACGGGTCCCTTCCTAGGGTGCCGTCTCAGCCTCTTTTTACATTGCCTAAGAACTTAATATCCCAGCCTCGTGTCCTTTTTATTTTATTTTTTAGCACATCAGCACAGTGAACACCCCTTCTCTAAATTACAAATACAGTTATCACCGCATTAAAAGAGTACATTTATTTAATGTGCATATTGAGTATGCTATAAGTATTTTGAATTTTATTTTTCAAAAAGTCTCATTATCACCACCTTTTAAAATATAAGCAACGCTATAACTTGAATTTTCAGGTTATTCCAAAAAATCTAAATTATCGGTTTACATTCATATTTGTCATATGTATAATGAACACATACCAATTTAATAATATTTTGATGAGGCGCATCAATCATGAGTAAAGTTTAGATTACTGTCTGCTAACAGCTGAATTTGAAAGGGTGCGATGCCGAAGCGATTATAATAGCAGTTATAATTTGTTGGACTTTTTGGTTAAGAGCTGAGAGTTTGTCATTATTTAAAAATAATGGAGTGCATCACTTGTATATAGATTAAGAGCAAGTTCGCATTCCGAACTTGTTCTTTTTTTATTATTGTGTGCCCTTCCTAACAATTAGGAGGATTATATGGTAACAAGAAGTGTGTTGAAATTTGGCGGATCATCCGTCAGTGATTTTACAAAAATAAAAAGGATCGCTGAAATGTTAAAGGAGCGAGTCAATCAAGATGAACAATTAATTGTCGTTGTAAGTGCTATGGGTAACACAACAGATCAATTAATGACGAATGTATCGACCTTGACTAAAGCACCAAAACAACAAGAACTGGCATTATTATTGACAACCGGAGAGCAACAAACTGTATCTTATTTATCAATGGTATTAAATGATATCGGTGTGAATGCCAAAGCAATGACTGGCTATCAAGCGGGTATTAAAACCATTGGCCATCATTTAAAAAGTAAAATTGCTCAAATTAATCCTCAAACATTTGAACAAGCCTTTCAAGAAAACGATATTTTAGTAGTTGCTGGATTTCAAGGCATCAATGAACATCAGGAATTAACAACTTTAGGCAGAGGCGGTTCTGATACGACCGCTGTGGCACTTGCTGTTAGTAATCAAATACCTTGTGAAATTTATACCGACGTTGATGGTGTGTATGCCACTGACCCAAGACTTTTACCAAAGGCTAAACGACTAGACATCGTCTCATATGAAGAAATGATGGAAATGAGCGCTTTAGGTGCTGGTGTACTTGAAACAAGAAGTGTTGAATTAGCTAAAAACTATAATATCCCTTTATATTTAGGAAAAACTTTATCGAACGTGAAAGGAACATGGATTATGTCAAATGAAGAAATATTAGAGAAAAAAGCAGTTACTGGTGTGGCTTTGGATAAACATATGATGCATGTAACAATTAGTTATCCCCTACCTGACAATCAGCTACTTACCCAACTATTTACGGAACTTGAAGAAGGTGCTGTAAATGTTGATATGATTTCACAAATCGTCAACTTGGATGGGCTACAACTATCCTTCACGATTAAAGATAGTGATTTTCATCAAATTTCTATGATTCTTGAAACATTAAAGAATCAATATGAAGCATTAGCTTATAAAATCAATGAGCATTATGTCAAAATTTCATTAATTGGCTCAGGCATGCGTGATATGTCAGGTGTGGCATCAAAAGCATTTTTGACATTAATTGAAAATAATATACCTTTCTACCAAACAACAACATCTGAAATAAGTATTTCATACGTCATTGATGATTTTAATGGGCAACAAGCGGTAGAAAAACTATATGACGCATTTAACATTTAATGGTAAAATGATTGTTAAAATATTCTAAAAATTGGAAATTATTATAAAATGGAGTGACAAGTTATGACAAAGTTAGCAGTTGTGGGTGCAACAGGATTAGTAGGCACAAAAATGTTGGAGACATTAAATCGTAAAAATATTCCTTTCGATGAATTAGTATTATTTTCATCAGCACGTTCTGCAGGGCAAGAAGTTGAATTTCAAGAAAAAACATATACAGTACAAGAATTAACTGATGCTCGTGCTAGTGAACATTTCGATTATGTATTAATGAGTGCTGGTGGCGGTACAAGCGAACACTTTGCCCCACTCTTTGAAAAAGCTGGTGCAATCGTTATAGACAATTCAAGTCAATGGCGTATGGCAGAAGATATTGATTTAATCGTTCCGGAAGTCAATGAACCTACATTTACAAGAGGTATCATTGCCAATCCAAACTGCTCTACGATTCAATCTGTTGTGCCATTAAAAGTATTGCAAGATGCTTATGGTTTAAAACGAGTGGCATATACAACATATCAAGCTGTATCAGGTTCAGGGATGAAAGGTAAGAAAGATTTAGCTGAAGGTGTAAATGGTAAAGCACCAGAAGCATATCCACATCCAATTTATAATAATGTGTTACCGCATATTGATGTGTTTTTAGAAAACGGATATACAAAAGAAGAACAAAAAATGATTGATGAGACGAGAAAAATTTTAAATGCGCCAGACTTAAAAGTAACAGCAACATGCGCACGTGTGCCTGTTCAAGATAGTCATAGTGTTGAAATTGATGTAACGCTTGACAAAGAAACGACAGCAGAAGATATTAAAGCGTTATTTGATCAAGATGACCGCGTTGTTTTAGTAGACAATCCAGAGAACAATGAATATCCAATGGCAATCAATTCCACTAATAAAGATGAAGTGTTTGTTGGCCGTATACGTAGAGATGATTCATTAGAAAATACTTTCCATGTATGGTGTACATCAGACAATTTATTAAAAGGTGCTGCATTAAATGCTGTACAAGTATTGGAACAAGTTATGCGTTTAAAAGGAGCGAATTAAAATGACACATTTATTTGAGGGTGTTGGCGTTGCACTTACAACCCCTTTTACAAATAACAAAGTTAATCTTGAAGCTTTGAAAGCACACGTTAATTTTTTACTAGAAAATAATGCCCAAGCAATCATCGTTAATGGAACTACTGCTGAGAGCCCTACTTTAACAACAGATGAAAAAGAACGCATTCTAAAAACAGTTATTGATCTTGTAGATAAACGTGTTCCTGTCATAGCAGGAACTGGCACTAATGATACTGAAAAGTCAATCCAAGCTTCAATCCAAGCTAAAGCCTTAGGGGCTGATGCAATTATGTTAATTACGCCCTACTACAACAAAACGAACCAACGTGGTTTAGTCAAACACTTTGAAGCGATTACAGATGCTGTGAAATTACCAGTCGTGCTGTACAATGTTCCTTCAAGAACGAACATGACAATTGAACCAGAAACTGTAGAAATATTAAGTCAACATCCTTATATAGTTGCTTTAAAAGATGCTACGAATGATTTTGAGTATTTAGAAGAAGTGAAAAAGCGAATTGATACAAATTCATTTGCATTATATAGTGGCAATGATGACAACGTCGTCGAATACTATCAACGTGGCGGTCAAGGGGTTATCTCTGTTATTGCCAATGTCATTCCTAAAGAATTTCAAGCGTTATACGATGCTCAACAAAGTGGATTAGATATTCAAGATCAATTTAAACCAATCGGCACACTGTTATCAGCCCTATCAGTTGATATTAACCCAATTCCTATTAAAGCTTTAACAAGTTATTTAGAATTTGGAAACTATGAATTACGTTTACCATTGGTTAGCCTAGAAGATACAGATACTAAAGTGCTTCGTGAAGCATATGACACATTTAAAGCGGGTGAAAATGAGTGAAAATATTACTAATTGGCTATGGTGCAATGAATCAACGCGTTGCTAGATTAGCAGAAGAAAAAGGACATGAAATCGTTGGGGTCATTGAAAATACACCGAAAGCAACAACGCCATATCAACAATATCAACATATTGCAGATGTTAAAGATGCCGATGTTGCAATAGATTTTTCAAATCCGAATCTATTATTCCCATTATTAGATGAAGAGTTTCATTTGCCATTAGTTGTGGCAACAACTGGCGAGAAAGAAAAACTACTTAATAAGTTAGATGAATTGAGTCAAAATATGCCTGTATTTTTCAGCGCGAACATGAGTTATGGCGTTCATGCACTGACTAAAATTTTAGCAGCTGCTGTTCCCCTACTTGATGATTTCGACATCGAATTGACTGAGGCACATCATAATAAAAAAGTAGATGCACCAAGTGGTACGTTAGAAAAATTGTATGATGTGATCGTATCTTTGAAAGAAAATGTAACACCTGTGTATGATAGACATGAATTAAATGAAAAACGCCAGCCACAAGATATTGGTATACATTCTATTCGTGGAGGTACGATTGTCGGTGAACATGAAGTTCTATTTGCTGGCACTGATGAAACGATTCAAATCACACATCGTGCACAATCAAAAGATATTTTTGCGAATGGTGCTATACAAGCAGCAGAACGCTTAGTTAATAAACCAAACGGCTTTTATACGTTTGACAACTTATAAACATATTAAAGGAGATCGATTATTTTATGGTACAACATTTAACAGCTGAAGAAATTATTCAATATATAAGTGATGCTAAAAAGTCTACACCAATAAAAGTATATTTAAATGGTAATTTTGAAGGCATCACATACCCAGAAAGTTTTAAAGTATTTGGTTCAGAACAATCTAAAGTAATCTTTTGTGAAGCGGATGATTGGAAACCTTTTTACGAAGCATATGGTAGTCAATTCGAAGATATAGAAATTGAAATGGATCGTCGCAATTCTGCCATTCCATTAAAAGACTTAACAAATACGAATGCACGTATTGAACCAGGTGCATTTATTAGAGAACAAGCCATTATTGAAGATGGTGCTGTCGTTATGATGGGCGCAACAATTAATATTGGCGCAGTCGTTGGCGAAGGTACAATGATTGATATGAATGCTACTCTCGGTGGTCGTGCTACAACTGGTAAAAATGTACATGTAGGGGCTGGCGCAGTATTGGCAGGTGTGATTGAACCCCCTAGTGCATCACCAGTTATAATCGAGGATGATGTATTAATCGGTGCAAATGCAGTTATTTTAGAAGGTGTACGTGTTGGTAAAGGTGCTATTGTTGCAGCTGGCGCGATTGTGACACAAGATGTACCAGCTGGTGCAGTTGTTGCTGGTACACCTGCAAAAGTGATTAAGCAAGCTTCTGAAGTACAAGATACTAAAAAAGATATTGTAGCAGCATTAAGAAAACTGAATGACTAGTGACGTCAACGTATAATAATTTCAAGGTTGAGATACGATTATGTCTCAACCTTATTGTTTATCATTGAATAAACTTATGATCACAAATTTCGAAATACGTTACACTATTTATATAGTAATTTAACACAAAGGATTGATAATTATGAATGAATTAGAATTTGTTACGAAACATCGCCGTCATTTACATCAACATCCTGAATTAAGCTTACATGAATTTGAAACAACTGCTTATATTAAAGCGTTTTTAGATAGTTTAAATATTAAATACGATTGCCCATTGGAAACTGGCGTCATTGCATACTTAGAAGGTAATGGCTCACATACGATAGCGTATAGAGCTGATATTGATGCGTTACCTATTTTAGAGGAAAATGATGTGCCTTATCGCAGTCAATCTGATCATGTGATGCATGCTTGTGGACATGATGGTCATACAACTGCATTAATGCTTTTTGTACAACGTTGCAAAGACATGCAAGACGCAGGTCAATTACCGCAAAATGTCGTTTTCATTTTCCAACCTGCAGAAGAAACTGGTGGCGGTGCAAATCGATTAATAAAAGCCGGTGCCTTTGATAAGTATCCAATTGAAGCGGTATTTGGTATTCATGTTAACCCATTTGCTGATGAAGGCATTGCAGTGATAAGAGATGAAGAAATTACGGCCAGCGCAACAGAGTATCGCTTTTTCTTAACAGGCCTGTCAAGTCATGTTGCTGATAAAGAACAAGGTCATTCTTGTGGTGAAGCATTACAACATGTATTAACTCAAATATCACAAATTCAACAATTTCACCTTAACGGTTTGAAACGAAATATTGTTCATATTGGTCATTTTAAAGCTGGTGAAGCGATTAACACTGTACCAAGTAATGGTTATTTAGAAGGTACAATTCGTACATATGATATTGATGATTTAACAATCGTTAAAAATCAAATGCACAAGATAGCAGAAAGTGTCAAGCTTCTGTTTAATGTAGAATGTGAAGTTAAATTTGCAGAAGGTTATCCCCCTACAATCAATAGTCCGAAATTACGTACTCAAATAGAGGACGCCTTAATAAAAGCTGATTTAAATGTCTATGACAAACCAACGCCATTCTTATTTGGGGAAGATTTTAGTTTTTATGGTCAACAACTAGCTCCAGCTTACTTTGTTTTTATAGGAACACGAAATGAAGATAAAGGTTTTGTAACTGGTTTGCACACATCACATTTAAATTTTGATGAAAAAGTGTTAATAAACGTGGTTAATTTTTACGAAAATTTATTAAATAATTACAAAGAGGTGTAATACATTGACAGCAACATGGTCTGTAAATAAGAAAATATTTTTACAAAATGCAATCACAGTCAAAAACAATCAGCCATTAATGGCAGTTGTTAAAAATAATGCATATCACTATGACCTAGAATTTGCTGTAACTCAGTTTATCCATGCAGGTATAGATACATTTAGCACAACATCACTACGAGAAGCAATTCAAATTAGACAACTTGCTCCAGATGCAACAATCTTTTTAATGAATGCAGTTTACGAGTTTGATTTAGTCCGTGAACATCAAATACACATGACTTTGCCGTCGTTGACATATTACTATAACCATAAAAATGATTTAGCAGGTATTCATGTTCACTTAGAATTTGAAAATTTATTACATCGGTCTGGATTTAAAGATTTAAACGAAATTAAAGAAGTATTGAAAGATCACCATCATAATCAAAATGCAAAAATGATTATTAGTGGTTTATGGACCCATTTTGGATATGCTGATGAATTCGATGTGTCAGATTATAATGTTGAACGTTCACAATGGATGGAAATTGTTGAAGCACTTTTATCTGAAGGTTATCAGTTCGACCTAATCCATGCTCAAAATAGTGCGAGTTTTTATCGGGAAGGACAAATATTACTACCCCACCATACACATGCGCGTGTAGGTATTGCGTTATACGGTTCAAGACCATATAGTTCACTGAATCAACATGATATAGTTCAGTCATTAACTGTAAAAGCACATGTTATTCAAGTGCGCGAAGTACAAGCTGGTGATTATTGCGGTTATAGCTTTGCCTTTGAAGTGACTAAAAACAATACAAAATTAGCTGTAGTTGATATCGGTTATGGCGATGGAATTTTAAGAACTCGTGCTAAACATGAAGCACTTATCAATGGTAAACGCTACCCGATACGTGCATTAATGATGAGCCATATGTTTGTTGAAGTAGATGGCAATGTACATGCACAAGATGAAGTTATTCTTTATAATAATGATATCCGCATCGATGAATATACCTTTAAAGGTGTTGGTGCAAATTCTGAACAATTAAGTGCTATGAATCATGATTCTTTAAAAAAGGAGTACATTTCAAATGACTGTTAAATATAATCAAAATGGCGAATTAACAATGGATGGTATTAGTTTAAAAACGATTGCACAAAGCTTTGGTACACCTACCATTGTTTATGATGAACTACAAATTAGAGAACAGATGCGCCGTTACCATCGCGCATTTAAAGATAGTGGATTAAAATACAATATTTCATACGCCTCAAAGGCATTTACTTGCATTCAAATGGTCAAACTTGTAGCTGAGGAAGATTTACAGTTAGATGTTGTTTCTGAAGGTGAATTATATACAGCTTTAGAAGCAGGTTTTGAACCGAGTCGCATCCATTTCCATGGTAACAATAAAACGAAACATGAAATTAGGTATGCTTTAGAAAATAATATCGGTTATTTTGTTATAGATTCATTAGAAGAAATTGAATTAATAGACCGCTATGCTAATGATACGGTTCAAGTTGTATTACGAGTTAATCCAGGTGTTGAAGCACATACACACGAATTTATTCAAACTGGGCAAGAAGATAGTAAGTTTGGATTATCAATTCAATATGGCTTAGCTAAAAAAGCAATTGACAAAGTCCAACAATCTAAACACTTAAAATTAAAAGGTGTACATTGTCATATTGGTTCACAGATTGAAGGTACAGAAGCATTTATTGAAACTGCTAAAATTGTTTTACGTTGGCTTAAAGAGCAAGGCATTCAAGTTGAATTATTAAACCTTGGTGGTGGCTTTGGTATTAAATATGTTGAAGGTGACGAAAGTTTCCCTATCGAAAGTGGTATTAAAGATATTACAGACGCAATAAAATCCGAAATTAAAGTTCTAGGTATAGATGCACCAGAAATAGGTATTGAACCGGGACGATCAATTGTAGGTGAAGCTGGCGTTACTTTATATGAAGTTGGAACCATTAAAGAAATTCCAGAGATTAATAAATATGTTTCAATCGATGGCGGTATGAGTGATCATATCAGAACTGCACTTTATGACGCAAAGTATCAAGCATTGCTTGTTAATAGAAATGAAGAAGCAGATGACAGTGTAACTATAGCTGGAAAATTATGTGAGTCTGGTGATATCATTATTAAAGACGCTAAATTACCTTCATCAGTCAAACGTGGAGACTATCTTGCTATATTATCAACTGGTGCATATCATTACTCTATGGCATCCAATTACAATCAAATGCAAAAGCCTTCTGTGTTTTTCTTAAAAGATGGCAAAGCACGTGAAGTTATAAAGCGACAATCGTTAAGACAGCTCATTATTAATGATACAAAATAAAAATAAACAAAGTAATCCCCGAAGCACAGAAAATTATACTGTGACTCGGGGAATTTTTATGCATTATAGATGACTGTAGAAAACATGCTTGGACATATACTCTAAAAAAGGAAGAACAGCACATTTTTAGTTAGAAAGTATTTATTTCTTTTTGTCATTAATCCTTTATATTTAGTTAGCCCTATTCAACTAATTTAAAGCATCATATACATACCACACTTTAAACAAGCATCATGAAATTAGATTTTATGCTTTACTTGCTTTTTCAAATAATATAAAACGATAAGAATTAACAACAAATATAATGTATAAAACAGAATTTCATCAAATCCAAAATCTTTACTTGTAATTAATACATCAATATCTTCTAATTCCATCATCTCTGCTTTAATATAATTATTAAACTTTGGCAAAGTCATTAAATGTACATTGTAAATATAGTAATAAAAGTCGATAAATATGATGTTAAAAAATATGTATGTTTTATCAATATTAGTTTTGAAAAATAGTATCCCAGAAATCATTATCGGAATCACTAATACAATCATCATTGCTGCTAAAATATTAATATTTAATCCAATTGCAGATAATACACCGAAAACTAATAAATTAGCAACTAAACTAAGGATAAGATATTTCATAAAATCACCTCGTCGTTGTACACCATAATTATATTATATAAATATAATTTTCTATTGCAAACAATGTTGGTGATATAAAAAAAGAGTTCTCAATTTGGCTGAGAAACTCATCGCGTTAAGTATTTGTAATAAGCATATAAAAACACCTTACTTCTTGGTAAGGTGTTAGTTAAAATCAATGATTCAAATCTAAGAATTATAGTTTAACAACGTTTGCAGCTTGTGGACCGCGGTCGCCTTCAACTACTTCAAACTCAACAGCTTGACCTTCTTCTAATGATTTGTAACCATCTTGGTTAATTGCTGAAAAATGTACGAATACGTCATTTTCTCCTTCAACTTCGATAAAGCCGAATCCTTTTTCAGCGTTAAACCATTTAACTGTACCTTGTTTCATAATCTGAAACCTCCAAGACTAAAATTCATTCAATATGCTTATTCGCATATTACAAAAAATACATGCAAATTTCACTCAAATATTCTTTGCAATATGGAATAATCATCTGCTTAACTTGTATTATAGTGCAGTTATTACCAAATTGCAATACAATAATAAAAAATATTCATTTAATCAATTATTGGTAGTTTATAATATACTTCATTATTTTGTAAAACAATGAAACTATAAAATATTTGTAAATCCTCTTCACAATCTTCGCAATAGTTCATGTCACAATTATTATAAAATGCATAAATATTATATTTGCCTGTGACATAATTATCGAACTGAACTTTACATTGATTAATCAATTGTTGATAGTGCTTAAACATGTCATCAAAATCTTGATATTGATATTTTTCAACAATGTTTTCTGGCCAGTCACTGAATAACCACCATCCCTCATAATCGGCTCTAATTTTGGTAACTGTCCACATTATTAAAGACCCCTTCCATACTTCAAAAACTCTATACTTATTTTTATACCTTTATCCTCTGAAAATCAAGTTTGACGACTTGAAACAAACAAAGTAGTAACTATAGTAATTATTAGTTTTTTTAAGTAAAACTACGTATAATAACATTATGAGGTGGTAAAAATGAGACATATACATTTACAAGTATTCGGACGCGTTCAAGGCGTCGGATTTAGATATTTTACACAACGCATTGCAATGAACTATAACATTGTCGGTACTGTTCAAAATGTAGATGACTATGTAGAGATATATGCACAAGGGGATGACGCAGATATAGAGAGATTTATTCAAGGTGTAATTGAAGGTGCCTCACCAGCATCAAATGTAACAAGCCATCAACTTGAAGAGTTAGAACTAAATCAAAAATTATCGGATTTTCGATCAATATAAAATGCTAAATAAAGGAAGATGACAGTGAGATATAATATTTCTCATATATTTGGGGTGTTAGTGGGAATTCCTGTAGCGTTTTTAACAAGCATATTTGGGATGATTGCACTTGATGTATCTTTTTTAATTGATATGTCTATTGGTATTGTTGGCTTTTTAATGACATACCTACCGATACAAAAACTCACTTCACGCAAATATTTAAACGAAATTGGTTTGACTAGAAAAGACTATCGCTATATTCGAAATCAGTTAAATCATACACACCAAAAACTTAGAGGTATTTTAAAAACGTATGTCAATATAAGATCAATTAAAGATTTTAGGCAGATTAATGATATATACCAAATTTCACGTTCTATTTATACGACAGTTAGACAGAGACCTGCATCATTTTATAAAGTTGAAGGCTTTTTTTATTCTCATATTGATAATGCTTTAAATTTGGTTGATGCATATACACGTCTAGCAAAAATGCCCAAAAAATCAATTAATGAACAGCAAAAGTTAGAACAAACACGAATTACTTTGGATGAGGTCAAACGAACATTAATCGCTGATTTAAAGCGTCTCAACGAAGATGATTATGAACGTTTAGATATTGAAATGGAATTAAATAAGTTACATCAAAAACATCATCAAGATTGATGTAAAATAGCAACTATTGGAGAGATGATTGATGACTGAAAATAAAAGTTTCAAAGAAAGCCATCCACTAGATGATTTTATAAGCGATAAAGAATTATCGAATACTACTATTCAAAAAGAAAAGTTAACAATTGAACAACAAAAACAGGTAGACACAATCAGTAAACAAATTAACCCTTTAGACAATGAAGGTTTATTAGCGTTTGGTTCTGATTTACAGAAACAAATGTCTCAATTTTCACATCAAATGTTGGATGAAGTACAAAGTAAAGATGTTGGTCCTATTGGAGATACTTTGTCAGATCTAATGTCAAAACTAAAGTCAGTTAATCCAAATGAGTTAAATACTGATAAACCATCTATGTTAAAAAGAATTTTTAGCAGAGCAAAGTCGTCTATCAATGAAATCTTTTCAAGAATGCAATCAGTTAGTGCTCAAGTCGATCGCATAACGATTCAACTGCAGAAACATCAAACACATTTAACAAGAGATATTGAATTATTAGATACGCTATATGATAAAAACAAACAATACTTTGATGACTTATCATTGCATATCATTGCTGCACAGCAAAAAAAGTTGCAATTAGAAAATGAAAAGCTACCACAATTGCAACAGCAAGCGCAGCAATCCACTAATCAAATGGATATTCAACAAGTTGCAGATATGCAGCAATTTATAGATAGACTAGATAAACGCATATATGACTTACAGCTTTCAAGACAAATAGCTTTGCAAACTGCGCCACAAATTCGTATGATTCAAAATGTTAATCAAGCACTTGCCGAGAAGATACAAAGTTCAATTTTGACAAGTATTCCACTATGGAAAAATCAAATGGCCATTGCGCTTACATTAATGAGACAGCGTAATGCAGTTGCTGCACAACGAGCTGTCACTGATACAACTAATGATTTATTAACAGCAAATGCTGAAATGTTGAAACAAAATGCGATTGAAACTGCAACAGAAAATGAGCGTGGCATTGTTGATCTTGATACATTGAAACGTACACAGCGTAACATTATTGAGACAATTGAAGAAACATTAATTATTCAACAACACGGTCGCGAAGAACGACAATTAGCTGAAAAAGAATTACAACAATTAGAACAAGATTTAAAGTCACATTTAGTGAACATCAAAGGACCGAATAAACAATCATAAATTACGAATTAGATATAACAAAAAGGAAGCATCCTACGATTAAATTGGAGATGCTTCCTTTTATATTATTCGTTATTCCTGTTGATATTTAATTGGATCTTGTTTTACAAATATGCCGACTAGATAGCCTAATATCGTTGCAATAATTGCTACTGGGAACCACTCTAAAGAATACGCTCTTAGAGGCAATGATTCTATAAAGTTAATTTTCAGCCAACCTAACTTACTAATAACACTGAAAATCGACAATATAAATACGATAATAACTGGAATTTGTTGTGAAATGCGTTTTGTCGGTATGAATTTGGCAATTAAAATTAATAATACAACAGTTATTGCTACTGGGTATACAATGCTTAATACCGGAATTGACATTGAGATAACAGCATTTAAACCTTGGTTAGCAATAATAAAACTCATTAAAATGAAAACTAATACAAATGCTTTGTATGATACTTTAGGTACGATTCTATGGAAATATTCAGAAACTGCAACAATAAGCCCGCATGCTGTAGTTAGACATGCCAGCGCCACAATGATGCCCAATAAATATTTTCCGAATGAACCAAATCCTGTTGAAGCCATTGTCGTTAATAAATATGTCCCAATGTTTCGATCTTTGGATTTCAATTGATCTAACGTCATGTCACTTACTGGCATATGATTACCAATATAACCTAATGAAATATATATGAAAATTAAAGCTACGGCTGCAATTAAACCAGCAGTCAAAGTTTGTTTGAATATTTGATTTGTTTTAGTAATGCCTGTTAGTTTTACTGCATTAACAACAATCATTGAAAAAGCAATTGCTGCAATGGCATCCATTGTTAAATAGCCTTGTGTAAAGCCTTCAGCAAAACTTGAAAAATTAGAATGATATAGTGCTTCATTGCCCTTTCCAGCACTATTACCGCTAAAGTCTAAGTATCCTTTAATAATCATCGCTAAAATAGTAATCAATAATAATGGTGTTAATAATGAACCAATACGATCGATTAACTTAGATGGATTTAAACAAATATACAAAACGACTATGAAGTAGATAATCGTAAATATAAATAAAGCGATACTACTATTGCTATGTATAATTGGTGTAATTGTCATTTCAAAAGATGTAGATGCAGTTCTAGGTATTGCGAAAAGTGGTCCTATAGTCAAATAAATGATGATTAAGAACAATATTGAAAATTTAGGTGAAATTTTATTTAATGCGCCAATATATCCTTCTTTATCAAGTGCACCTACAATCACACCTAATAATGGTAAACCAATCCCAGTTAGAACAAACGCTAAAATGGCGGGCCAGAAAAATTGACCACTATCCAATCCGAGATTAGGAGGAAAAATTAGATTGCCTGCGCCAAAAAACATAGCGAAGAGCGTAAACCCAATGACCCATGTATTTTTATTCATAGAGTTACTCCTTTTTTTAAAACACGAAATAATTTACAAGTAAATATTTTAGCACAAAAAATAATAAAGAGTCTATATGAAATATGTTGTACATAGCAGAAACAAAACACATGTGTTGTTTAAATCAAATTATGCCAGAAAATAAAATTCTTCAAATTCACTTTTTAAATAGTAACTGATGACTTTTATTCACAATTTCATATAAACTCATATTTTAAACTTATTTATAAAGATTTAAGTAGTAATTTTTTTAATAATGGAGAGAGATGTCCAGGTAAATGCGCAACACCTTCAACGAAAATAGCATATTGACCATAAATATTATGAATTGTTTGTTCAACATCTTCAGTTATTGGATCTTGACTCAAAAATACATTAAATACTTCAATACCAAATTTACGTGACATTTCTACAGCTTCATACGTATCAATAATACCATCTTGACTATAATTAAATGCAGACGGTTCGCCGTCTGAAAATACGATTAAAAATCGTTGATGTTGATTTCGACGCATTAATCGTTCACTTGCAACTCTAATAGCAACACCATCACGATTATCATCTTGAGGTTCAAGTGCCATAATACGTGGGCCATCTTTTTCAAAGGTTGAGTAATCATAGTTAATAATTTCATTAATGATATTTGGTTGTGCATGATCGTCTGAATCAAAGGCATCCTCACTGAATGATAAAATTTCATGTTTAATGTTCAATGCTTTTAACGTCTCGTGGAATAACACTACACCTTTCTTCGTTTCAGCCATTTTATCATGCATACTTGCTGACGCATCAATTAACAATGTAAACGTCGCATCAAATGATTTACTTAAATCTTGTTTTTTGTAAAACAATTTATATTGATCGTCGATAAACCAATTAATTAAATCCTTTTGTAATCGCCCTTTTGTTAAATTAAAACGTGCATCTCGTTGTTCTCGTTCAATCGATTTCTTTATAATTTGAATTAAGTCTTTGATTTCATATTGTACGTCTTGTTTCGATTCTTGATATTCTAAAACATATTGTGGCTCAATTTCAGGAATTTGCCATTTTATTTCTACATTTTTGTTCACACCATCAAGTTGAAATGCTTGGCTTTGACCAACAGCATCGCCTTCTTCACGATTTAGCGTATCGTTTGATCCTTTGCCCTTTTTGGTCATCATATCAGTCATATCATCTGTAGCATCGCCTTCACGTGCTTCATCATTACCTAATGTTTCACTATTTTGTCCTTCGTGAAGCTCCATTTCTAAATAGGCGCCACCTTTTGACTCACTATCTGCAGATTTAGAGTCAGCTTTTTCACTTTCGTTATCATCATCTTCTGAAGTATCATCTTGCCCATCGACTTGACTTGCATCAGTTCTCTTTAAATCATCAAACTCTGGACTAGCTAATGTATTATATAGTGTTTTAGGTAAGTAATAATATTCGTTTAGCATATCTTCTTTTAAAATATCATCTACTTGATACATAATTCTTTGAGCCAGATACATATTATCTTCAGAATTTTGATTTTGGAAAAAATTAGGTAAATATAAGAACATATTTACTAAAATATCATCTAAATCTGAATGTATAGATGGTATATCAAAGAAATCTTGACTTAAAAATGCATGTTCTAAATACAAAAATAATAAATCTGTATATTGTGTTTTAGTACGATACACTTTAATTTGAGATTCCGTATATGATACCCGTGTATCTAAGCGAAGATCAATTAATTTAGCAGTACTTGGGCGCTCAACTTTAATAGAATTTAATACGCGCATATCTTCTAATAATTTAAAAAGTTGTTGATAAAATTTAGGGTGTTTAAAAGTTTTATCTTGTACTACTTCATTTACAATTTGTACATCCATCATATGATAACCGTAAGCAGCTAACATAACATCTGTTTTTAAACCAGCCATTTCGATATGGCTTGGTCGATGTGACCAAAACCAACTCGTAATCAAAACATTTTGAACAGGATTATAGTAAGGGAATTTTTGGATTTTAACTTGTGTTTGTTCATTTTTTAATAAGAGTCGAGCTAAGTCTTGCAACATCATTACTTGCTTGGCATCTAACTGTTCGTCGTTAAATTTTATGAAACGATCACTCATGTTTTATCCCTCTTTAAAAGTTTAGTTCTACAGCATTATATATTGCTTGTTGTTCACGTTCATCTTCCAATTTATCAATAATTGTACGTTTAATTGCACGTTCAACTGGCATTACAGTGATTAAATCACACAAGTCTAATAATGCACGGATACTAGCGGCTTCTTCAGAAATTTGTCCCTGCTTAGACATAGTACGTAAATCTTCGTTAAACTTAATAATTTGTTCGATTTGTTTATCATCTTGTAATAAACTTTGCTCTTTAATCACATTTTTTAAAATGTCCCCGTCAATATAATCAACGTGAATAACAACAAAGCGATTTTTTAGTGCTTCATTCATTGGCAAAGTACCAACATAACCTTCATTTATCGCTGCTATAACGTTAAATCCTGGTACAGCTTTGATTACTTCACCAGTGTATGGATTCGTAATTTGACGACGATAATCTAATACACCATTTAATACAGGCAATGTTTCAGGTTTAGCCATATTTATTTCATCAATATATAAAATATGCCCCTCTTTCATAGCTTTAATAACTGGACCATCTACAAAGACAATTTCTTGTTGACCTTCCGCATTTGTTTTAATTGTTTTAAAGCCTAATAAGCTTTCTGTATCTAAATCAACAGAACAATTGACTTGATGCATGGGTGTATCAACAACTTCACTTAATGTTTCTGCCAACTTTGTTTTCCCTGAACCTGTTGGACCTTTAAGTAAAATATTTTTATTTAAATCAAATAATGCCTTCGCATCATTGAAAACTGTTGAATCTGAATTCTTATAATGTTTTAGTGCCATTTTAAAACGTTCTCCTTTAAATAAATTAAAAAACTAAGACATGGAATAAGTTCTTCAAATGCCTTAGTTTACTATTCTATTCTGATATAAAACGCAATACTTAGTATGCGAATTGTTTATATTTTACCAAATTTACTAATTGAAAATCTCATATTAGCCTTCATTTCAATAATTATGCGTTTAAACTTCTTTGAAATATGTTTTATAGTAACCGCCAACTAATCCAGAATTATCTATTATTTGATAATATTCTTCAGTTTCGTTGATAACATCATATTGTTTGCCAACCGTTAACATGTCAGAAACTGTAAATTTCTTTGCATCTGTATTAATGACTTCTACTTTCTTGATTGGTGTACGTTCTTTCCAAGTTTCATGTAACATAAATTTTGTCCTCACTATCGTAAAAAAATTATTTTTGTAAAGTGAATATAAACGATAATCCACTGTTTTCAGTAATTCTAATTGATTCAATATCATCTTGCTCAAGCGTTTGATATGGTATTTCCACTTCATCTAAGCGCGATTTCGCTTGATTAAAGAAATCTGCATCTTTCGTTTCAAACTCAACTTGATCGACTGCGCCATATTCCGGCATTGTCATTTCTGTTTCTACAGGCATTAAATGTATTTCGCCACCTAGACCACCCGTTCCAACTTTGAATACTTGGACATGATAGTCAGCATTGTCGAAGGGTTGGTATTCTGCAAATACTTCAAGTCCGAATATATTTGTTAAAATTTGACCTGTAATATCTACATGATTCACTTTAAGAATCACTGGTCCTAAACCTTGCACTTGATGTAACGGATTGACCGCACTCTCAAAAGAAGGCATACCTAAACCAACGCCATAATTATTCTCGTTTGAATATATTGAGAAAATATGACCATTGTTATCTTCGAGACTGAAATATTTATTGCCATTTAATTCTTTAACTGTTGTAAATGGAATATCCTTATTCGATAATATTTCCGCATACTCCTCTAAACCTGAGTCAGTTGGTGTACGTAATCCAATACCCACAAAGTGAGATTCTTCTAATTGCTCACTTGGAACTTGTATAAATTGAAGTCTTGTTCCTGGGCTTATATCTGCATCGCCGAAACGAATTGAGTTTTCAAGAAGTTCTTCATAATTTAATCCTAATATGTCAACCATGAAATGTTTTGTCTGTTCTATATTTGTTGTACCTAATGTTATACTTCTAAGTCCACACATTATAGCCACCTCTATCTTTATCTTTACTATTATATTATAACTTATTTTAATCATAAATTATAGAATATCGGTCAGTTGATTTTGATTATAGATTAATATGTGAAAAATGTATTTCTTTAAAAGAACTATTTCATTTAAATAGGTAACATAATATTGTTATGGTTGCTATTGAGTATGTCATTAATGAGTATCTGTATATAGCAATTGAATATTTCGTTTTATGTAGTACATAAAAAACATATACATGTCGTATCCATAAAGTGAATTTACATCTTGTTCAGATGATTTTAAATTAACTAAAGGCGCTTATAGAATTCATAAATTTCATCGCTTGTTATTATCTAAAATGATTTCATTAGCATATTGAAACACGCTATTCTACCTATATTTCTATTGTGAGTCTATTTCAATAGAAATGATATATTTTTTAAGTAGTCAAAATTAAACTCACATTTTAATACGAAGCATTATAAAAATAAAGTACAGCAGTAAGATATTTCGACTAGAAAATAATCTTACTGCTGTTTGTTATTGATTTGATCCCGTTTTTAGGAATAGTAAACTATTTTGTGTTGTGGATTAAGATTCTAATAATAAGTCTTCTGGGTTTTCAATTAATTCTTTAATTGTTTTTAAGAATCCAACTGCTTCTTTACCGTCAATAATTCTATGATCATAGCTTAATGCAATATACATCATTGGACGATTTTCGATTGTATCTTGATCAATCGCAATTGGTCTTGTAATAATTGAATGCATGCCTAAGATTGCAGCTTGATTACCATTGATAATTGGCGTACTCATCATTGATCCAAAAATACCGCCATTTGTAATCGTAAATGAACCATTAACCATATCATCTAAGCCAAGTTTTTTCTCTCGTGCTTTAACTGCTAAATTAGCAATTTCTGCTTCGATTTCTGCAAAATTCTTTTTATCACAATCTCTTACAAATGGTACTAATAATCCATCATCTGTAGAAACAGCTACACCAATATCATAATATTGTTTCGTAATCATGTCGTCGCCGTCGATTTCTGCATTAACTTCTGGATACTTTTTCAAAGCTGCTACAGAAGCTTTAGTAAAGAATGACATAAATCCTAATTTAGTACCATCATGATCTTTCATAAATTGTTCTTTCTTACGTTTACGCAATTCCATAACATTTGTCATGTCAACTTCGTTAAATGTTGTTAACATAGCTGTATTATTAGATACCTCTAATAATTTTTTGGCAGCTGTTTTCTTTCTGCGTGACATTTTTTCACGAATCACTGGTTTTGTAGGATATTGATTGTATTTTTTCTCTTCTTTTGCAGATGCTTGTTGTGTTGTTTGTGTTGATGCCGTTGCCTGTTGTTTCTTATCAATATCTTCTTTACGAACCACATCATTTGTTTTCGGACTTACTTCAGCAAGATTCACACCATTTTCACGAGCATATCGACGCGCAGAAGGCGTAGCATTAATACGTTGCTGATTGTCATCATTTGCTTGATTGACTTCAGCTTTATCTACCGAATTATTTGTTGTTTCTTCTTTTTTATTATTTGTTTCTTCATTTTGTTGTGGAGTATTGTCGTTACTATTTTCTTTAGAAGCATTGCCACTACCTTCGCCGATGATAGCAATTGCTTGTCCAACTTCTACAGTGTCGCCTTCACTTGCAAGTTGTTCAGATAATACACCTGCTTCTTCAGATACAACTTCGACATTAACTTTATCAGTTTCTAATTCAAGAATAGCTTCACCTTTTTCTACGCTATCCCCTACGTTTTTCAACCATTCTGCAATGGTACCTTCTGTAATAGATTCTGCTAATTCTGGAACTTTAACCTCTGGCATGACTTATTTCCCCCTAGTTATTTTTTAATGCATTTTCTATAATTTTATTTTGAACAAGTTTATGAATTTCTCCATCGCCTTCAGCTGGAGCAGCCCTTTGAATTCTGCCATGATAACTTAAATCATATTTATCTGCAACTAGCACTTTAACATATGGATAGACATATAACCATGCACCTTGATTTTTAGGTTCTTCTTGTACCCATGACACTTCTTCAAGGTTTGGCAATTGTGCTAGTAATGCTTCAATCTCTTCCTCTGGGAATGGATACAATCTTTCGATCGCAACGAGTAATACTGATTCGTCTGGATTTTTAGCTAATGCTTCTTTTAAATCAATGAACATTTTACCAGTTGCTAAAATAACTTTTGTAACCTTATCCGCTTGATATGATTCTGTCAAAATTGACTCAAATCCACCAGAAGTAAATTCATCAATTGGTTTTGCAACTGTTTTATTTCTCAGCAAGCTTTTTGGCGACATAACAACCAATGGTCGCATTTGTTCAGAATCTAAACTAGCCGCTTGTGCACGCAATAAGTGGAAATAATTACTTGAACTAGATAAGTTGACAACTGTGCAATTATTTTCAGCAGCTAATTGTAAAAACCTCTCTAATCTTGCTGATGAATGTTCAGGACCTTGACCCTCATATGCATGAGGTAAGAATAATGTTAATCCTGAACGTTCTCCCCATTTTGAGCGAGAACTGAATAAGAAGTTGTCAAAAATCATTTGTGACATATTTGCAAAATCACCATATTGCGCTTCCCAAATATTGAAGCTTTTTTTGTTTTCCACATTATAGCCGTATTCAAAACCAACTACTGCTGCTTCTGAAAGCGGAGAATTGTGTATATCAAATGTCGCTTTTTGATCAGGAACATGATGTAAAGGTGTATATGTTTCACCTGTTTGCTCATCATGTAACACGGCATGCCTATGACTGAATGTACCACGTTCACTATCTTGACCAGTTAAGCGAATCGGTGTACCATCTTGTAAAATTGTCGCAAATGCAAGTTGTTCTGCTTGTGCCCAATCAACTAAACCATCTTCTTTATTAAACGGCTCATGACGCTTCTCAAGAACTTTGTTTAACTTTTTCAAAATGTTAAAGCCATCCGGATATGTTAACAATGCATCATTTATTTCTTTCAAATGATCAAACGTAAATGATTGTTCGTCTGCTTGTAACGGTAATGCAAGTTCTGCAGGTTTTTCCATATCTGGATTATCCATTTTATCAGCTTTATTAATTTTATCATGAGCTTGTCTTAGTTCCTTTTGGACTTGTTCTATAAATGAATGCATTTCATCTTCTGAAATGACACCTTCATTAACAAGCTTTTTACCAAACACATATTCAACAGAGTCATGTTTGCGAATATTCTGATAAGGAACTGGATTAGTAATTGATGGTTCATCCATTTCGTTATGTCCAAAACGACGATAACCTACTAAATCAATAACGACGTCTTTATGAAACTCTTTTCTAAATTCCATTGCAATATCAATTGCTTCAATAGTAGCTTCAACGTCATCAGCATTGACATGGAATATTGGCACATCATAACCTTTGGCCACATCTGTAGAATAAGTTGTTGAACGTGCATCAATTGGTTCTGTAGTAAATCCAATTCTATTGTTAGTAATAATATGCAATGAACCACCCGTAGAATAGCCTTTCAAGTTTCCTAAGTTCATTGTTTCGAAGTTAATTCCTTGACCAGGATAAGCAGCATCGCCATGTATAATAATTGGCATTGCTTTATGATGATCAGTCGTCGGAGCCCCAGCTCGTTGTGTATCATCTTGTGCTGCTCTCGTACGCCCCTCAACAACAGGTGCAACAATTTCCAAGTGACTTGGATTGTTAGCCAGTGCAATACGCTGCATTGTACCGTATGAATCAGTAGTTTTAATGCCACCAAGGTGATATTTCACATCACCAGTCCATCCAGCAGTTAACTGCAAGCTACCATCTTCAGGTAAGAATTTCATTGGATCTGTATGCATAAATTCTGAAATCATCATTTCGTACGGTTTTTCTAAGACATGCGTTAAAACGTTTAAACGTCCACGGTGAGCCATGCCTATTTGTATATTTTTAATACCTTCTTTCGCAGCAATCGTAATAGTACGTTGTAACATCGGTACAAGTGCGTCTACCCCTTCAATTGAAAAACGCTTTGCACCAACGAAGTTTTTATGAAGATATTTTTCAAACCCTTCAACATACGCTAATTGTTTGAATAGTGCCCTTTTTTCGTTATTATTTAACGTTACTTTATATGGCGTTTCAATTCTTCTTTTTAACCAACCACGTTCGGTATTGTTATTAATATGTGTATACTCAAATGCAATTGGTCCTTTGTAACGTTTTTCCATTCTTAAAATTGCTTCATAAGCATTATCATAAATGTCGGCAAAGTGATCTGAAACAATTCCTGCTGATATACCTTCCAAAGTCTGTTGATCTAAATCAAAGTCTTCAATCTCTAATTTAGGTACATGTTTCCTTTTTGGAGGATTTACAGGATAAATATCGGCTTTAAGATGCCCGTATTGGCGAATATTATCAATTAAACGCATGACACGCTTAATTGTGCCGTCGCTATTTTGACTACTTGTACTTTTTAAAGCTGGTACAATTGAGTCATCATTCTTAATTGTGCTGAATAAGACTTGTAAATCTTCTGGTACAGATGATGGATCTTGTAAAAAGTCATCATATAGATCTAACATTAGACCTAAATTCGCACCGAAGTTTACAGGAGCCTCTGAAACTTCTTTTCTTTCGTTAGTCATTTTACACCCTCCACAAAAATGTTGAAACGCTTACAATGTAATAATATCACTATTTAGTTATTTGTTAAAGTAGATTTACCTATTTATCTGCTAAAAAGAAGAATCAACAAAAGCGTTGATTCTTCTAGGTTTATAGATGTATTTTATTGTAAATTTTGTGAGTACAACAGAAATGATAAAGAACCACTGTTTATTTGTTTTATAGTTGTTCTTATACATTAGTCACAGCTAATGTGTACTTAAAAAATTGATCCTATGACTTTGATTGACGTCTCAGTCATGATTAAAATATGATTTTAAACGTTGTTCCTTTGTTAATTTCACTTTTAATTTTAATCGATCCACCGTTTAATTGAATGATTTTTTGAGCAATAGATAATCCGAGTCCATTACCGCCTTGACTTCTTGAACGAGATTTATCCACTCGATAAAAGCGATCAAAAATGAAATCTTGATCTTCCTCTGGAATACCAATTCCATGATCTGTAATTTCAATTATTTTTTGCTTATTTTTTAACCTTGTCTTAACTTTAATTTTCTTATTCTTCACATCATATTTGATTGCATTATCAATAAAGATTAAAAATAATTGTTCGAATTGATGAGGTTTCATTTTAATTTCTAGATTTTTAGATGTCAGATCCGTATCAAATTGATAATCAGGATGCAATTGTTTTAATGAGTGTATTCGCGAACGAATTTCATCATTAATATGCACGGTCTGTGCTTCAGAAGAAATGTCATTTACATCTCCTTTAGTCAATTCAAGTAATTCTTCGACTAATTTTATGATACGATTCATTTCTTCAATAGAAATATTTAACGATTCTTCTAATACTGCTGGGTCTTTTTTTCCCCATCGCTGAATCAAATTTAAATGACCTTGAATAATTTGTAATGGTGTTCGTAATTCATGTGACGCATCTTCAACAAATTGTCTTTGTTGATTAAATGATTCTTCAATTTGGCTCATCATCTCATTAAACGTATTTGCTAAATTATCTATTTCTTCATAATTTGTATTTAATTGCAATTTATTTTGAAAACCATCTCGTCGAATCTCAATCATTTTATTTGATAAACTGACAAGCGGTTTAGTAATTTGTGTTGAAAATACATAACTGATTGTGGCAGTTATAATTGTTGCAATCACTCCAAATGCCAGCGCAATGATATACAATGATTTTACGATGTTATCATAATTTTCTAGTGAATGAATTAACAAGCTATACCCTTTGAAATCTTGCGTTGTAATTGGTTCTTTAATAATTAAATATTCAATGCCTTTATAGCGTTTTTTTATTACGCGGTCAAAATAACGGTGTTCATAACCTGGTTCAACTCTCACTGTGTTATCATTCGATGTCTCAAATAATTTATTATTATGCTCATCATAAATAATTATCTCTTGAAAATTACCTAAAGATGCATTCAAGTCTAATGCAGATATATCTTTAACAGGCTTAGAATGAAATAAATTATTAATATCGCTTGAGCTTCGTTCTGCATCATCAAGCTCACTATTATGCAGTGTATCTTTCAAGAAAAAAATAATAATTAAACAAAACAAAAATATCGTGACAAACGTAATCATCGTGGTAACAATAATCCAGTTATTGCGCAATTTACGTTTTGTCATCGTATCACATACCCAACGCCACGAACTGTTTCAATCATTTTGTCACGATCGTATGGTTTTAATTTGTTTCGTAAATATCTTATATAAACATCTACGACATTTGTTTCTACTTCACTATTATAACCCCATACATGATTTAAAATTTGTTCCCGTTGCATAACATGGTTTTTATTTTCAGCAAGAAGATATAGTAAATCATACTCTGTTTTTGTTAATTCAATTTCTGCGCCATTTACCGTCACTTTAAAAGCATTCTTATCAATTGTAATACCATTGACATCGATAATATCTTTTTGTGGCTGACGACGTAAAATCGCACGTATTCTTGCTAAAAGTTCTTCAATATCAAATGGCTTAACTATATAATCGTCTGCACCGTAATCAAGCCCAGCAACTTTGTCATACGTATCACTTTTCGCTGTAATTATAATGATAGGTGTAGATTGTTGTTGTCTAATTTTGCGACAAATTTCTAAGCCATTAATTGACGGCAACATTAAATCTAATATGATTAAATCATAGTAATGGCTAAGCGCTTTATCTAAACCGTCTTGTCCATCATACTCTGTGTCCACATTGTAATTTTCATGTGTGAGTTCCAATTCAAGAAATCTTGCTAAGTTTTGTTCATCTTCTACTATTAAAATTTGCGTCATTTGTACACCTCATATTACGACTTTTTCTAATAAGGTAATATATTTTAAATTTTGTATTTTTCTATACAATAGTTGCTTTTTAAATTAGTTTGTTTACGTTTAAATTTTATCACAAATCAATAACCATGTTTTAAATTTTTCAAGCTACAATCATTAATTATTTATTAACTCAAATATTTAATAATCAGTTAATGGAATTCTGTTAATTCTGATTGCAGTACTTAAATATATAATACTGTAACACAAGGCCTTACCGCAATATCAATTGTTGTCGTATACTTACTTTTCACTAATGTAAAATGAATAGTTATTATCTTTATTTTCACAAAATGACCGTAGTTTAAACATTTTCACACATCATTTCAATGTGCGATTTTGAACTTGGAAGTAACATTTCATAATGTATAAATTCAAAAGGAGTATGTAAATAATATAATTTTTAAACCTCATAACTTTTAAATATTCTAATTCTAATGAGAAATACAAATTTTTTTATTTTCTAAAATAGCGTAATCATGCGTTTTATTTACTATTCTTAAAAAATATTCAAAAAAAGTTTTAGTTTCTAATTGACAATGATTCTCACTAATGTATAATAGTAGTTGAAAATGATTATCAATACCACATAGAACATCCCCCCCACAACGTTTCGTTCTTGTTGGATTGGTCATTTTCAAATATTCCCCTTTTATATGCCCGTAAAAGACAATATACGTTATAACAACGTTTTATAAAAGCAGTAAACCCTTACGACACTTTAGGTTTACTGCTTTTGTTTTTTTACTATTTAATTTATTAATTTATTTCTAAGTAATAACGTTGATAAAATAATGCAAAATACGCCACCAATAATGCCGGCAATAATATCTGTTGGATAATGTACACCTAGATATACACGTGATATGGAAATCAATAAAATCATAGCTGCACATAACCCTATAAGAATACCTTTTGAATTACCTTGATTTAATCGATTTAATAGATAGATACCACTTCCAAAATATGCAGTTGATCCCATAGCATGACCGCTAGGAAAACTAAATCCTGTTATATCAATTAAACGCAGCAATGTAGGTCTTTCTCTATCGAATATATTTTTTAATGCTGGATTCAAAATTCCAGATAGTGCCATTGTTAATGCAAAAAATAATGCTTCAATTTTGTGGCGCTTTAACATGAGATATGCCACAAGAAGTAATGAAATACATAACATTGCCCAGACTTCACCTACTTTAGTAGCCCCAAGCATGATAGATGTCGTAATAAAGCTCTCTGATGAATATATAAATTCATAAACTTCATTATCAATCCATTTCCCTAGTCTTGATTCGTGGAAAAACGCGATAATTCCAAAAACCAATGTAAAAACGATGAGCAAAGAGATACGTTTCCATTGACTCATAAAGCATTACCCCCCATTAATTCAATGCGTCTTTAATCATCTTATCAAATAAAGCTTCTTTCGTATAACTTTGTTCATACGATTTCATATTATTGATAATTCGAGTTCTTTCCTGTTCCATTTCATTTAGTTCTTGTAATAAAATTTGTGCTGTTAATTGTTCTTCATCAATCGTTTTAGCATAACCTTTATCAGCAAAATGATTTGCATTGTCAATTTGGTCGCCTCGGGATTGATCTAAACCTAATGGTACTAATAACATTGGTATACGTAATGTTAAGAACTCATAAATCGCATTTGATCCAGCTCTACTTATTACTGTGTCCGTAATTGCTAATAAATCTGTTAAATCCTCTTTAACAAATTCATATTGTATATATCCTGATTTTTTAACTTGAGCATCTTTTAATCCTTTACCAGTTAAATGTATCACTTGATATTGTTGTAATAATGCATCTAAGTTTTCGCGAATAATGCTATTTAATTTTTTACTTCCTAAGCTTCCACCCATAACGAGTAAAACTTTTTTATTTTCATTAAAGCCTGTTAATTGATAACCATTATGTGCATTACCATTTTTTAAATCTTCTCGAATTGTTGCTCCAATAAAATCAGCTTTCTCTTTAGGTAGGTAGTTTAGCGTTTCTTCAAATGTTGTATATATTTTCTTGGCAAATTTAAGTGCTATCTTATTCGCTAATCCTGGTGTTAAGTCAGATTCATGAATAATAGTTGGTATATTTAATGATTTGGCTGCAATAACAACAGGCACAGATACAAATCCACCTTTTGAAAATAATAGATCAGGTTTTTCTTTTTTCAAAACTTTACGAGCATCAAGAATACCTTTCAATACTTTAAATACGTCTTTGGCATTTTCTAAAGAAATATATCTTCTTAATTTACCACTCGAAATAGGATAATACTTAATTTCTGGTAGTTGTGATTCAATCATTTCTCTTTCAATACCATTTTTAGAACCAATATAAAGCGCTTCATAACCTTGTGATAATGCAGTTGGAATTAAACTTAAATTTACTGATACGTGTCCAACTGTTCCCCCTCCGGTAAATGCGATTTTCGTCATTAATATTACCTCTATTCTTTTAAATTTTTATAATATGCATAAAATGGTTCACCTTTATCATATGGCGGATATTCCATTAATTGTTCACCGACCTTATGAAATCCAAATTTGGCAAATAAACCTTGTGCAGGTTTGTTTAACGCAAAGGTGTCCGTTAAAATAACTTCTGCACCACGTGCTTTAACTACATCAATAACATAATTGAATAATTCTGTAGCAGCTCCTTTATATTCTTTCGAACCAGTTAATCTATGAATAACAAAGGCGCCTTCTCTATTTACTGGCCAGTCAATGTCATCATACCATTCTGCTTGGTCTTGGTCGACAACAATAAAGCCATAAATTTTGTCATTTTCCTCTAATACGTACAAATAATCTTTAGCAATATCTTCTTCAAAATGTTCTAAAAGTGGGTACTGATCGTCCCATTGCTCGTTGTCGTGTTCTTTCATTAATTCTTTTGCTTCTTCTACTAGATTTAAGATTTGATCTAAATCTGACATTTTACCTAGACGGATCATGTACGTCACTCCTTATATCGTTATGTTAAACATGTTTTTCAGTACATGTTAATCTTACACACTATTAACATGCTTTAAACCTTTATTATGAATGAAAAATAGTAATTATCACACTATGGGATGAAAATAACCAATAAAAGTATCATATACCAATTAATCGATTGTTAAAACTAGTGAATAATACTATTTAAAAAGTATATGCTCATAGTATATTAAAGCATGAATTGTTAACAGCGATGATAGAAATTGCGTTATTTACATCATTTGTAAATGTCTAATTTATATCTTTTAGGGTTAGACGTCAATAAAAATAAACACGCCGAGGCTGGGACATACATCCCTAAAAAAAGCAGTAAGATAATTTTCAATTAGAAAATATCTT
>NZ_KV839121.1:0-40339 GCF_001838845.1 Staphylococcus sp. HMSC36A10 | reverse complement strand
TAAAGAAGAAGCGAAAGAGAAGTATGAGGCACAATTTAAGATAAGGAGAGATGGAGATGTCAAAGAAAACGGTAACGATTGATGTAGATGAAAACTTATTAGTAGTAGCTAGTAATGAAATATCAGAACTATTATATGAATATGACAGTGAGTTAATGTCAGCTGATGAAGATGGCGATAATAGAGATATCGAAGAAAAAAGAGACGCATTAAAACAAGCTATACAAATTATCGATAAATTAACATGGGGTGTTTAGTGGTGGTTAAAGAAATTTTGAGACTATTATTCTTACTAGCGATGTATGAGCTAGGTAAGTATGTAACTGAGCAAGTATATATTATGATGACGGCTAATGATGATGTAGAGGCGCCGAGTGATTACGTCTTTCGAGCGGAGGTAAGTGAGTGATGTGGATTACTATGACTATTGTATTTGCTATATTGCTATTAGTTTGTATCAGTATTAATAGTGATCGTGCAAGGGAGATACAAGCGCTCAGATATATGAATGATTATCTACTTGATGAAGTAGTTAAAACTAAAGGATACAACGGGTTAAAAGAATACAGGATTGAATTAAAGCGAATGAATAACGATATTAAAAAGTAATTTATATTATCGGAGGTATTGCATGTATAACAGGAAAGAAATACGTGAAATGATAGATAACTACAAGTGGATGAAGAACATAATAGACAGTAAAGTCTACGATAACGAAAGTACATCAATTGCACAATATGGTTATCAATCTGCGATGCCAAAAGCTAAAGGCACGACTAGCAATAAAGTGTTAGTGAAAGTTATAAACAAAAACAAAGCGCTTAGAAAGTACGATTACTTGATTAAGAAGATAGCGTTCATTGATGAATATGAAGAATACATCACGAATGAAAAAGATTATCATATTTTACAAATGTTAAAACAACGAGAAAGCCATAATAGGATCATGAGCATTCTTGATATAGGCAGAGACAATTTTTATTCTAGAGTAAAAGATATAGTAAATATACTTTATAACTTGCAACAAGAAACCGACAGTTCGGACACATCGTACAGTTCGGACACATCGTACAGTTCGGACACATCGTACAAATCGTACACATCGGACTAATTTTGATGCTACATATTGTTTTTTATTATAATTGCTGTGTAGCAAAACATTTATATTTCTTTTGAACTCTCACATTAAGTGAGGGTTTTTATTTTTATAAACAAGAGGTGGAGAATGGAGATATCAAAGTACCAAGAGATAGCTACACGTACACACAATGATGAATTGAATTTAAATGAATCTATTACTTGTTACGGCTTAGGTTTAACTCAATCTACAGGCAATGTTACAGATCTAATTAAACAGCATATGTTTTGTAATGTACCGATAGATAAAGGAATTATGATAAATGAACTTAGCGAAGCATTGTGGAATATAGCTAATCTTACTAACGTGTTAGGTATTAACTTGGATGAGATAGCTGGTCATAGTGTTAACACTATCTTGATGAATAAACCTAATCAGACTATCAATTTAGACAATGGTATAAAACAAGGAGACAAAGTATTGTTTCAAGGTAGTAAGTATCTTGTTGATGGATCGATAGGAAACTTATTGTTAATTAGCAATGATAAAGATGATAGACAAGTAACTGTGCAAGATGTTAAGAAAGTCGACAAGGAGTGATGTGCATTGTCTATTATGAAGCGATGTGGTCATCCAACATGTAATGTATTGATTAATCATAATGAAAGTTATTGTGATAAACACAAGCAATATGCAAATGAAAATTACAATGATTTGAGACGTCGAAACGATCCAGAGTATTTAAGATTTTATAAATCGAAAACGTGGCAAAACATGCGTCGAATTGTATTGTTAGAACATGATTTTATTTGTGTTTCTTGTGGCAATCAAGCGACTATGGTTGACCATATTGTACCAACAAAAATTGATTGGGCAAGAAGATTAGACAAAAGTAATTTACAGCCTTTGTGTGATGCTTGCCATAACCAAAAGACAAAAGAAGATTTGAAGAAATATTAAAAAAGATAAAAATAGGAAGTCCCCCCAAAGATGAAACGGGCGTCAATGAAAGGTTCTGGAGAACGGAGCAGAGTTTTCTTCTCAAAAAATTCCCTTTATTTAAGTTTTTTTAGTAGGAGGTGCTAATTTATGGCGGGTAGACCTAAGAAGCTTTTGTCAAATTCGAACAAGAATTATACAAAAGAAGAAATTATTGAAAAAGAGCGTCAAGAAGCTCAATTAAATAAATTTTCTAAAATCGATACTGAACCACCGCACTTTTTAGATGAAATAGCGAAACAAGAATACTTAAGAATATTACCGCACATGCAAGAATTGCCAATTTCCAACTTAGATAAAGCACAATTAGCACAATATTGTAGTTTTTATAGTGACTTTGTTAAAGCAAGTTTGATTTTAGAGCGCGAAGACTTGATTTTAGAAGACGACAAAGGAAATCAAAAGGTTAATCCGGCGTTCAACATAAAGGAAAAAGCGGGTATTCGATTGCAACAAACAGCTAATACTTTAGGATTAACTATTGATAGCCGATTGCGTATTATGGTTCCTGATGAAAAAGAAGATGATGATCCATATATGGAATTTGTGAGTGATTAGTAATGACTGATTATGTTACTAAATACGCAAAAAAGGTAGTTTCAGGAGAAATTTTGGCAAGTTTGAAGAATATTCAAGTATGTAAACGTCACCTATCTTTTATGGAGAACCCGCCGAATGGTTGCCATTGGGATAATCATTTGTCTAACAAAGCAATTAAATTTGTGGAAATGCTTCCAGACCCTAAAACAAACCAGCCCATGCCTCTTATGGAGTTTCAGAAATTCATTGTTGGGAGCTTATACGGCTGGCGTAGAGGTCAATACAGAATGTTTACTAAAGCTTATATAAGTATGGCTAGAAAACAAGGTAAGTCTCTAATCGTATCGGGAATGTCCGTTAACGAACTGTTGTTTGGACAATACCCTAAATTTAATAGACAAATTTATGTAGCTTCATCTACTTATAAGCAAGCGCAAACAATATTCAAGATGGCAAGCCAACAAGTAAACCTAATGCGAAGTAAAAGCAAGTTTATCCGTGAAAAAACAGACGTAAGAAAGACAGACATTGAAGATGTATTAAGTAGTTCAGTATTTGCACCTCTTTCCAATAACCCAGATGCGGTTGATGGTAAAGATCCTACAGTTGCTATTTTGGACGAATTGGCAAGTATGCCTGATGATGAGATGTACTCAAGGTTTAAAACAGGTATGACATTACAAAAAAATCCTTTAACCCTACTTGTTTCAACGGCCGGAGACAATTTAAATAGTCAAATGTACCAAGAGTATAAGTATATTAAACGTATTTTAAATGAAGAAGTAAGAGCTGATAATTACTTTGTATATTGTGCTGAAATGGATTCACAAGAAGAAGTTCAAGATGAAACAAAGTGGATTAAAGCAATGCCGCTTTTAGAATCAAAAGAACATAGAAAAACTATACTTCAAAATGTAAAAGCTGATATACAAGACGAATTAGAAAAAGGGACATCATATCATAAGATTTTGATTAAAAACTTCAATTTATGGCAAGCGCAAAGAGAAGATAGCTTGCTAGATATTTCAGATTGGGAACAAGTAATAACGCCTATGCCTAATATCAATGGTAAAGATGTGTATATAGGTGTCGACTTATCGAGATTGGATGACTTAACATCTGTAGGGTTTATTTTCCCTAACGACGATAAAAAAGTGTTTTTACATAGTCATTCTTTCATTGGATTAAGAACAAACTTAGAACAAAAATCTAAGAGAGACAAAATAAATTATGAATTAGCGATTGAACGTGGCGAAGCTGAGACTACACAATCAGATAGCGGCATGATTGATTATAAACAAGTTATCGATTTTATAGTGAAATTTATAACGACGCATGACCTGAATGTACAGGCTGTTTGCTATGACCCTTGGAATGCGCAAAGTTTTATAACAACAATCGAATCAATGGCTTTAGATTGGCCACTCATTGAAGTGGGACAAAGTTTTAAGGCGTTATCACAATCTATTAAAGAATTTAGAATGTGGGTTGCAGATGAAAGAATACAGCATAACGATAATATGTTACTTACAACATCAGTTAATAATGCCGTTTTGATTCGTGACGGAGAAGACAATGTGAAAATAAATAAAAAAATGAATCGTCAAAAAATAGATCCGATTATTTCGATTATCACAGCTTTCACTGAAGCTAGAATGCACGAATTCCAAGAAAATTGGACGGAGAAATATGAAAGCGAAGAATTCGGATTTTAAAGGTGGTGACAAAATGGACTTGAATAAAATAAATGTCTTTTTTAATTTCTTGGTTGCTAATTTGGTTAGCATCCTTTTTTTATTAGGTTTGTTTGTGGTTAATGTTTCTGTGTATAAAGCATTCGGTCAAAATATAGGACTTTTATGCATTGGTATAACACTGATTGTTATTTCGTTGATTTTAAATCACGAAAGCAATCAAGAAAGGAGTTAGTAGTTGTGGGGATTTTTTATAAAAATGAAAAACGAGACTTGCAATACAACGAAGATGATTTGCAAATGATGGTTCAAACTTTGCCAGGTTTTCAAGGAACAAAATTACGACAATATAAAGATATAGAAGCAATTAGGCATAGCGACATCTTTACTGCAGTTATGATGATTGCTTCTGATTTGGCGCGCATGCCAATTAGGGTGACAGTGAACGGCCAAATTAATTATAGTGACAGGATTGTTAATTTGTTAAATACACGTCCTAACCCAATGTATAACGGCTATATATTCAAATTAGTAGTGTTTGTTAGTGCCTTACTAACATCGCACGGCTATATTGAAATTACACGTGATAAAACAGGAGAACCTATGAATTTAACGTTCAGAAAGACATCCGAAATAGAATTGAAATCAGACGCAAGAGGTCGACTGTATTATTTTCATCAAAGGATAGACAGTAACGGAAATAATATAGAACGTAATGTTAAGTTTGAGGATATGCTAGACATCAAATTTTATTCGTTGGATGGTATAAATGGTTTGTCACTGTTAGACACATTAAGTCGCACGATAGAATCAGATAACAATGGAAAAGATTTCCTTAATAATTTCTTGCGAAATGGCACACATGCTGGTGGTATTTTGAAAATGAAAGGTGTATTAGATAATAAAAAAGCAAGAGACCGTGCCAGAGAAGAATTTCACAAAAGTTTTAGTGGAACTAAACAAGCTGGGAAAGTTGTCGTACTCGATGAATCAATGACGTTTGATCAATTAGAAGTTGATACAGAAGTTTTAAAGCTTATCAGAGAAAACAAATCATCAACAAGAGAAATAGCAGGTGTATTTGGTATTCCATTGCATAAGTTCGGCATAGAAACAGCGAACATGAGTATCACGGATGCTAATTTAGATTACTTATCAACTTTAAAACCTTATATTACATGCGTTTGTGCAGAATTGAATTTTAAGTTTAATGATGAATATGTGAATCGTGAATTTAAATTTGATACCACTGAAATACGAGTTGTTGATGAAAAAACACAAGCTGAAATTGACAAAATTAACATTGATTCTGGAAAGATGAATATCGATGAAATTAGACAACGTGATGGATTAGCGCCAATACCAGGCGGTAATGGTAGCATTCACAGAGTCGATTTAAACCATGTAAATATTGAACTTGTAGATGAGTATCAGATGAATAAATCGAGAGCTACTGATAAAAAATTGAAAGGTGGTGAGGAAAATGAGTAAGGAAACGAGAGTTGGCAACATTATTGAGGTACGCTCAAATGATAACAACGAAATGGTCATAGAGGGGTATGCGTTAAAGTTTGACACTTGGTCTGAAAATCTTGGTGGATTCAAAGAAACGATTTCACGTCGCGCTTTAGAAAACACTGATTTATCTGATGTGCGTTGTTTAGTAGATCATATCCCATCGCAAATAATTGGTAGGACAAAATCGGGTACTTTGGAGCTCGAAACTGATGATGTTGGACTTAAATATCGTTGTAAGTTACCAAACACAACATTTGCACGTGATTTATATGAGAACATGCGTGTAGGCAACATCAATCAATGTTCGTTTGGTTTTATGCTTGACGATAAAGGCGATGAAGTGCGTTTTGATGAACAAGAAAACATTTACAAACGTACTTTAACAGCAATTCGTGAACTTACAGATGTTTCTGTAGTGACTTATCCGGCTTACAAAGACACTGATGTTAAACCAGCATTACGTAGTATTGAAACCGTTAAAAAAGAACAACGTAAAAAAGAATTAGAAATAAGACTAAAGAAACACTCTATATTAAATAATATTTGGTGAAGTTGAACACCATTATCAAATACAGCCATTGGACATGCTGAATATAGCGATGTCTATTTTTTTATGCCAATTTTAGGAGGAAATTAAATGAAAACAAAAGAAGAGTTACAATCTGAGATTTCAGACATTAAAAGACAAATTGATTTAAAGGTGAAGTATGCAACGAGAGCACTTAATAACGATGAGTTAGAAAAAGCAGAAAAATTAGAACAAGAAATTACTGATTTACGTTCTCAAATCCAAGAAAAACAAGAAGAATTAGATAAGCTAAAAGAAAAAGATGGAACTTCAGAAAACAATCAACAATCAGTGGAAGTAAACGAAGCACGTACTTATCGAAACCAAGCAAACATTAATGATTTAGGTATTTCGATTCAAAACACAAAGGTAACATCACAAGAAGTTAGAGATTTTACTGAATATCTTGAAACACGCAATGATATTCAAGGTGGTTCGTTAAAAACAGACTCAGGATTTGTAGTTATTCCAGAGGAAATTGTTACAGATATTTTAAAATTAAAAGAGGTTGAGTTTAATCTTGATAAGTATGTGACGGTCAAACGTGTTACAAATGGTTCTGGTAAATATCCGGTAGTACGACAATCAGAAGTTGCAGCCCTTGAAAAAGTTGAAGAATTAGAAGAAAACCCTGAATTAGCAGTTAAACCATTCTTCCAATTAGCATATGACATTAATACACACCGTGGTTACTTCCGAATTTCACGTGAAGCAATCGAAGATGCAAAAGTGAATGTTTTGCAAGAATTGAAACTATGGATGGCGCGAACTATTGCAGCAACACGAAACAAAGCAATTATTGATGTTATCACTAAAGGATCAACGGGTTCTACAAGTTCAGGTTTTGAAAAAGAAGGCAAGAAATTAGAAGTTAAAAAAGCAAAATCTTTAGATGATATTAAAGATGCTATTAACCTGAATGTTAAGCCTAATTACGAACATAATGTTGCGATTGTTTCGCAAACTATGTTTGCAAAATTAGACAAAATGAAAGATAAGCTAGGAAACTATTTAATCCAACCAGATGTTAAAGAAAAAACGCAACAGCGTTTATTAGGAGCTAAAATCGAAATTTTACCTGATGAAGTACTAGGGCAAAAAGGTAATAACACTTTGATTATCGGTAACTTAAAAGATGCGATTGTTTTATTTGACCGCTCTCAATACCAAGCATCATGGACTGACTACATGCATTTCGGAGAATGTTTAATGATTGCTGTACGTCAAGACTGTAGAATTCTAGATTATAAATCAGCAATTGTGATTGAATATGATGATAGTGAACGCGGTGAAGGCGATCTTGGCTTAGAAGCATAATAAGCGCTCGATACTTTATAAAGAGGTGATAAACTATGGCAATGTATGAAGTGAAGAAATCTTATACTGACTTGGAAAAAGGCCAGTATTTAAAGTCAGGTAAACGTGTTGAAATGACAGTAAAACGTGCTGAATATGTTAACAAAAAGCTGAAAGAGCATGGAGTAATACTTGAAAGAGTAAAAGAAGAATAGGTGATTGAATGCAATTAACAGCTGAGGAACTTAAGTTATTAAAAAAGCATTGCAAAATAGATCACAATTCAGAGGACGACTTATTAGAAATATATTACTCTTGGGCATTCCATGAAATAGCTAGCGCTGTTACGGATGAACCAAGTAAATATATTGATTGGTTTAAAAGTCATCCTCTATTTGCTCGTGCTATATACCCTTTAGCAAGTTACTATTTTGAAAACCGTATTGCTTATTTGGATAGGGATTTATCGCTTGCGCCACATATGGTTTTAAGTACGGTGCATAAATTGAGAGGTTCATTTGAGCAATTTTTGGAGAGTGAAAATGATGAAATTTAATTCCAATAAATTAAATGAACGTATAGATTTTTGTGAAGATGTAAGCGAGAGAGTGAACGGAAATCCGATGAAACCGAAGACGAAAATATTATACTCTTGTTTCGCTTGCATTCAAGAATCTAAAGAATCCGACACTCAAACGAATCTCAATACAGGTAGCAAATTCATTAAAACTATTATTATCAGAGATACACGAGGTGATTATAAACCAACAAATAAGCATTACGTCTTGCATGAAGGGCAAAGATTTAACATCAAATATGTAAAGCCAGATTATCAAGATAAATCTTATTTGCGTATCTATGGCGAGGTGGTCATTTAATGGGGGCAAGAATTGAAAGTAATAACATCGAACAAGGTTTGAAAAATGCAGTTTTAAAAATGAATTTAAATAGTAATGTAATTGTCAAAGCTGGGGCTATGTCATTAGTCCCGCTTTTAAAAAGTAATACACCTTTTGCGAATACTAAAAAGCATGCTCGCGATCACATAGCTGTTTCTAATGTGAAAACAGACAGACACACAAGTGAGAAAATCGTTACAATTGGTTACGCTAAAGGTGTCTCACATCGTATTCATGCAACAGAATTTGGAACAATGTACCAAAAACCACAATTGTTTATAACAAAAACAGAAAAGCAAGGGAAAAACAAAGTTTTAAAAACAATGCTTGATACTGCTAAGAGGTTGCAAAAATGATTAATGTTACCAAATTAATTAGAAACGCTATTATTGCAAATAACATTACAGATGAAGTGAATGTGTTTAACTACACTATAGATGACCATTTTCACGAAAAAACTGACAAGCCTATTATTCGTATATATCCCTTACCGTTCAATCCTGACACATACGCTGATGATAACGAGATTTCAAGAGAATACCATTACCAAATTGATGTTTGGTGGTCTCAAGATGAACCGAACGAGCAAGCAGAAAAAATTGTTGAGTTACTCAAAGTGATAAATTTTCAATGTTATTACAGAGAACCGTTATACGAGAGTGACGTCATGTCATTCAGACATATTATAAGAGCAAAAGGCTCGATTTTATCAATGAAATTGGAGGAAAATTAAATGATTGAAAAATTGAAACAAGCACCAAGATTTTTAAAATTAAACTTACAACATTTTGCAGATACAGGAGTTTCGGGTATCGCAATTGGGGTATCAAACTTTTATTATGCACCTATTTTAAAAGATACAGAAAATGAATGGGAAACTGGAGCTGGCACACGTATTCGTTTCTTAAAAGAAATTGAAGTAGACCGTCCACAAGATACCGAGGAAGATTATGGGGATGATATGGTCGCAGCAACTGCTGTATCTAATGGTAAACTAAGTGTTAAGACAACATTTGTTACTGTTCCTGCTGACGATAAGGCGTTCTTGAATGGCGCTAAAAAAGGTGTAGGTGGTTATAAATATGGAGCTAAGGATATCCCGCCAGATGTAGCGATTGTATTTGAAAGACGTAATCATGATGAGTCTTCAGAATGGGTTGGCTTGTTCAAAGGTAAATTCACTCGTTCAAGCATCAAAGGGCAAACAAAACAAGATAAAGTTGAATTCCAGAATGACGACGTAGAAGGCAATTTTATTGATCGTTTGTTTGATGAGAGCTCGCATGTTACTGGCTATGATAAAAAAGGAAGCACTACAGGGCGCGATTATGTATTCATGGAAACATTTGGTAAAACTTATGATGAATTCATGTCTAGTCGAGGAGAACAAAATATGGAACCTGTAGAAAAAGAAATGAAAAAAACAGAAAAAGTTGAAGTCACTTCTGTAAACGTCACTGATGAACAAGTTACAGTTAAAGTTGATGCTACTAAACAACTATCAGCCACAACCGAACCATCTGGACAGAAAGTAACTTATGCAGTGACTGGGGGGCAAACGTATGCTAGCGTAACATCAACTGGCCTCGTTAAAGGTTTGGCGGAAGGTAATGCGACCGTTACAGCGACTGCAGGAAAGCAAACTGATACTGTGCAAATTACAGTACAATCTAATTTAGAAATGTAAGTTTTGAGGGCTTAACGCCCTCTTTTTATTTTGGCCAAATTAAAAAGAAAGTAGGAATTTAATAATGGAACGTACATCAATTGAATTAATTACAGGATTTACAAAAACAGGAAAGCCGCAATATCAAAAGTATTTAGCGAAGCCGATTATTACTTTGTTTGAAACAATTCAAGGTTCAAAATTAGGTTTGAAACTTAACAAAGCCTTTAAGGGGGCTGATTTTAAAGATCTAACAGAAGAAGAATTTAATAACTTAAGTGTGACAGAACAGGAAGAATACAGAAACAAGCAAGAAGAATACGAAAACAACATGGCTGTACAAATGGAAGTATTAGAAGAAGTTTTGGATTTCATCGTTGAAGCTTTTGATAATCAATTTACCAGTATAGAACTTCAAAAAGGATTACCAAATGGTCAAGAAGGTATTGAAAAGATTGGACAGTTAATTGGACGAATTACAGGTGGGGAACCTAGCGATACAAAAAAGTTCGTGACAGAGAATCAGAAATAAGAAAAGAAGATTTAACACCTGAAGCTGTCTACAACAATTACAGGAAAATAGCTAAAGATTTGATAGAAAAAGGCATGGATGCAGAAAAAGTGGCTAACATGCCGATACACTTCTTTTTAGACATTGTCGAATCGAAGATTGAAACAAAGCGAACTGCGAAAAGTTTTAAAGATATTTTTTAATCAGCCTTTAAAGGTTGATTTTTTATTTACATCTTGGAAGAAAGGAGGTTTTTAAATGCCTAATCCTATAGGTAATATGGTCATAAAGGTTGATTTAGATGGTTCTGGATTCAATAGAGGTGTGACAGGTTTAAATAGGCAAATGAAAATGGTTTCGCGTGAGCTTTCGGCTAATTTATCACAATTTTCTAGATATGATAATTCATTAGAAAAGTCGAAGATAAAAGTCGAAGGTTTGAGTAAAAAACAAAAAGTTCAAGCCCAGATTACTAAAGAGCTGAAAGATAGTTATGACAAACTTAGTAAAGAAACTGGTGAAAACAGTGCAAAGACACAAGCTGCGGCTGCTAAATACAATGAAGCTTACGCTAAATTAAACCAATATGAGCGAGAGTTAAATCAAGCCACACAAGAATTAAAAGACATGCAAAGAGAGCAGAAAGCATTAAATACTGCAATGGGAAAACTTGGTACCAACTTTAATAATTTTGGTCCTAAACTTCAAGAAATTGGTAACAGTATGAAAAATGTAGGCCGTAACATGACTATGTATGTAACTGCGCCGGTGGTTGCTGGGTTTGCTGTAGCAGCTAAAAAAGGTATTGAATTCGATGACAGTATGAGAAAAGTTAAAGCAACTTCAGGTGCTACTGGGGAAGAGTTTGAAGCTTTGAAGAAAAAGGCTCGCGAAATGGGTGCAACAACAAAATTTAGTGCATCAGATTCGGCTGAAGCATTAAATTACATGGCACTTGCTGGTTGGGATTCTAAGCAAATGATGGAAGGTTTAAGCGGAGTTATGGATTTAGCGGCAGCATCTGGCGAAGAACTGGGAGCAGTAAGTGACATTGTTACAGATGGACTAACGGCATTCGGTTTAAAAGCAAAGGATAGTGGTCATTTTGCAGACATTTTAGCACAAACTAGCTCGAAGGCAAATACGGATGTTAGAGGGCTCGGAGAAGCTTTTAAATATGTCGCTCCTGTAGCAGGTGCGTTAGGTTACACGATTGAAGATACATCTATTGCGATAGGTTTAATGAGTAATGCTGGTATCAAAGGTGAAAAAGCAGGTACAGCGTTACGAACAATGTTCACCAATCTTTCAAGTCCAACTAGAGCTATGGGGAATGAAATGGAACGCTTAGGAATATCTATTACAGATAGTAATGGGAAAATGATTCCTATGCGAAAGCTTTTAGACCAACTGAGGGAAAAATTTAAACATCTTTCAAAAGACCAACAAGCTAGTTCTGCAGCTACAATATTTGGTAAAGAAGCGATGTCAGGAGCATTAGCGATTATAAATGCTTCTGATGAAGACTATCAAAAGTTAACCAAATCTATAGATTCATCTACCGGCGCATCTAAAAGAATGGCCGATACAATGGAATCTGGTTTAGGTGGGAAATTAAGAACTTTAAGGTCGCAATTAGAAGAACTAGCCTTAACGATTTATGACAGAATAGAACCAGCACTAAAGATTATAGTAAGTGCTTTTAGCAAAGTAGTGACATGGGTTACTAAATTACCAACGTCAATTCAATTAGCGGTTGTTGGGTTTGGATTATTTGCAGCAGTTTTAGGTCCTTTAGTTTTTATGTTCGGTTTATTTATCAGCGTGATGGGGAATGCAATGACAGTTTTAGGACCCTTGTTAATAAACGTTAATAAAGCTGGTGGTTTATTCGCGCTTTTAAGAACTAAAATCGCATCACTTGTTAAACTATTTCCGATTTTAGGTGTGTCGATATCAAGTTTAACGTTACCTATAACATTAATTGTAGGTGCATTAGTTGGTATTGGCATAGCTTTCTATCAAGCTTATAAACGTTCAGAAACTTTTAGAAATATTGTAAATCAGGCAATCTCTGGTGTAGCAAACGCATTTAAAGCAGCTAAACTAGCGTTACAAGGTTTCTTTGATTTATTCAAAGGTGATAGTAAAGGCGCGGTTACCCTAGAGAAGATATTTCCACCCGAAACTGTAGCAGGAATACAAAATGTAGTTAATACGATTAGAACAACTTTCTTTAAAGTAGTTGATGCAATCGTTGGTTTCGCCAAAGAGATAGGCGCTCAATTAGCCTCTTTCTGGAAAGAGAACGGCTCAGAAATAACACAAGCTTTGCAAAATATAGCTGGTTTCATTAAAGCAACCTTTGAATTTATTTTTAACTTTATTATTAAACCAATCATGTTTGCGATTTGGCAAGTGATGCAATTTATTTGGCCGGCGGTTAAAGCTTTGATTGTCAGCACTTGGGAAAATATCAAAGGTGTAATACAAGGGGCTATTAATATTATTTTGGGTATTATCAAAGTGTTCTCTAGTCTTTTCACAGGAAACTGGCGAGGCGTTTGGGACGGCATTGTAATGATACTGAAAGGTACTGTGCAGTTAATTTGGAATTTAATACAACTGTGGTTTGTAGGTAAAATTCTAGGTGTAGTGAGATACTTTGGTGGATTACTTAAAGGTTTAATATCCGGTATCTGGAGTGTTATCAAAGGTATCTTTACAAAATCTTTATCGGCAATTTGGAATGCGACGAAAAGTATTTTTGGTTTCTTATTCAATAGTGTTAAATCTATTTTCACTAATATGAAAAACTGGTTATCTAGTACGTGGAATAATATCAAAAGCAATACCGTCGGCAAGGCTCATTCGTTATTTACGGGTGCAAGGTCTAAATTCACAAGTTTATGGAATGCGACGAAAGATATATTTACTAAATTAAGAAATTGGATGTCAAACATCTGGAACTCTATTAAAGATAACACTGTAGGTATAGCTGGTCGCTTATGGGATAGAGTACGTAACATCTTTGGAAGCATGCGTGACGGTTTAAAATCTATCATTGGTAAAATTAAAGATCATATCGGTGGTATGGTAGACGCTGTTAAAAGAGGTCTTAATAAATTAATTGAAGGTTTAAACTGGGTCGGTGGTAAGTTGGGTATGGACAAAATACCGAAGTTACACACTGGTACTGAACATACGCATACTACTACAAGATTAGTTAAGAACGGTAAGATTGCGCGGGATACGTTCGCTACGGTTGGGGATAAAGGACGTGGAAATGGTCCGAATGGTTTCAGAAATGAAATGATTGAATTCCCTAATGGCAAACGGGTACTTACGCCTAATACAGATACGACAGCGTACTTACCTAAAGGTTCAAAAGTATATAACGGCGCACAAACTTATTCAATGTTAAATGGAACGCTTCCAAGATTTAGCATAGGTACTATGTGGAAAGATATTAAATCCGGTGCATCATCGGCATTTAACTGGACAAAAGATCAAATAGGTAAAGGTACAAAGTGGCTTGGCGATAAAGTTGATGATGTCATGGACTTTATCGATAATCCAGGCAAACTTTTAAATTATGTACTTCAAGCGTTTGGAGTTGATTTCAGTTCTCTAACTAAAGGTATGGGTATTGCTGGCGATATAACAAAAGCTGCATGGTCTAAGATTAAGAAAAGTGCAATCAAGTGGCTTGAGGATGCTTTCGCAGAGTCGGGTGATGGCGGTGTATTAGATATGAGTAAATTACGTTACTTATACGGTCACACTGCTGCTTATACACGAGAAACCGGACGCCCATTCCATGAAGGTCTGGATTTTGATTACATTTACGAACCTGTTCCATCAACCATTAATGGTAGAGCACAAGTTATGCCTTTTCATAATGGTGGTTATGGAAAATGGGTGAAAATTGTAAAGGGCACCTTAGAAGTTATTTATGCACATTTATCTAAATATAAAGTTAAAACTGGTCAACAAGTTAGGGTCGGCCAGCCTGTTGGTATATCGGGGAATACGGGGTTTAGTACAGGACCTCACTTACATTATGAGATGCGTTGGAATGGAAGACATAGAGACCCGTTACCGTGGTTAAGAAAGAATAATGGGGGCGGCAAAAGTACACCCGATGGTAATGGTGCAGCTAATGCTAGACGAGCTATTAAGGCTGCTCAAAATATTTTAGGAGGAAGGTATAAGGCGAGTTGGATTACTAACGAGATGATGCGTGTTGCGAGTCGTGAATCCAATTATACAGCTAATGCAGTCAATAATTGGGATAGCAACGCAAGAGCTGGTATACCTTCAAGAGGTATGTTCCAAATGATAGATCCTTCATTTAGAGCGTACGCAAAGTCGGGTTACAATAACCCTCTCAACCCAACTCATCAAGCTATATCGGCTATGAGATATATTGTGGGTAAATGGGTACCAAGAACAGGCTCATGGAGAGCTGCGTTCAAACGCGCTGGTGATTACGCATATGCTACTGGTGGCAAAGTCTATAACGGATTGTATCACTTAGGGGAAGAAGGATATCCAGAGTGGATAATACCTACTGATCCAAGTAGAGCGAACGAAGCACACAAATTATTAGCTTTAGCTGCTAACGATATTGATAACCGCTCTAAAAATAAGCGACCAAACAACTTACCAAATCCAAGTATAAGTAATAGTGATACAAACTATATTCATACATTGGAGAATAAACTGGATGCGGTTATTAATTGTTTGGTTAGTTTGGTTGAGTCTAATCAAGTTATTGCAGATAAGGATTACGAACCAGTTATTAATAAGTATGTGTTTGAAGATGAGGTAAATAATTCTATCGATAAACGAGAGCGTCACGAATCTACAAGAGTTAGATTTAGAAGAGGAGGCACGATAATCTAATGCAAGATACAATTCAAATAGACAATAAAACAATTGGATGGCTGGTTGTGCAAAGAGGGTTCGAGATACCCTCTTTTAATTTTGTTACTGAAAAAGAAAACGTAAAAGGTAGAGCGGGATCTATTGTTAAGAATCGTTATTTAAATGATATCGAATTTGATTTACCATTAATTATTCGAAACGAAAAATTGTCACCAGGTGGAGAAAAAACACACGATGATATATTAGAAGCATTGGTCAAGTTCTTCAATATTAAAGATTTAACACCTAAAAAACTTAAATTCAAATCTCAAAACTGGTATTGGTTTGCATATTTTGATGGTCCATTAAAATTACCGAAAAACCCAAGAGGTTCAGTGAAGTTCACTATAAAAGTAGTGTTAACAGATCCTTATAAATACTCGGTAACTGGAAACAAAAACACCGCGATTTCAGACCAAGTTTCAGTTGTAAATAGTGGGACTGCTGACACTCCTTTAATTGTTGAAGCCCGAGCAATTAAACCATCTAGTTACTTTATGATTACTAAAAATGATGAAGATTATTTTATGGTTGGTGATGATGAGGTAACCAAAGAAGTTAAGGATTACATGCCTCCTGTTTATCATAGTGAGTTTCGTGATTTCAAAGGTTGGACTAAGATGATTACTGAAGATATTCCAAGTAATGACTTAGGTGGTAAGGTCGGCGGTGACTTTGTGATATCCAATCTTGGCGAAGGATATAAAGCAACTAATTTTCCTGATGCAAAAGGTTGGGTTGGTGCTGGCACGAAACGAGGGCTCCCTAAAGCGATGACAGATTTTCAAATTACCTATAAATGTATTGTTGAACAAAAAGGTAAAGGTGCCGGAAGAACAGCACAACATATTTATGATAGTGATGGTAAGTTACTTGCTTCTATTGGTTATGAAAATAAATATCATGATAGAAAAATAGGACATATTGTTGTTACGTTGTATAACCAAAAAGGAGACCCCAAAAAGATATACGACTATCAGAATAAACCGATAATGTATAACTTGGACAGAATCGTTGTTTATATGCGGCTCAGAAGAGTAGGTAATAAATTTTCTATTAAAACTTGGAAATTTGATCACATTAAAGACCCAGATAGACGTAAACCTATTGATATGGATGAGAAAGAGTGGATAGATGGCGGTAAGTTTTATCAGCGTCCAGCTTCTATCATAGCTATCTATAGTGCGAAGTATAATGGTTATAAGTGGATGGAGATGAATGGATTAGGTTCATTCAATACGGAGATTCTACCAAAACCGAAAGGCGCAAGGGATGTCATTATACAAAAAGGTGATTTAGTGAAAATAGATATGCAAGCAAAAAGTGTTGTCATCAATGAGGAACCAATGTTGAGCGAGAAATCGTTTGGAAGTAATTATTTCAATGTTGATTCTGGGTACAGTGAATTAATCATACAACCTGAAAACGTCTTTGATACGACGGTTAAATGGCAAGATAGATATTTATAGAAAGGAGATGAGAGTGTGATACATGTTTTAGATTTTAACGACAAGATTATAGATTTCCTTTCTACTGATGACCCTTCCTTAGTTAGAGCGATTCATAAACGTAATGTTAATGACAATTTAGAAATGCTTGAACTGCTCATATCATCAGAAAGAGCTGAAAAGTTCCGTGAACGACATCGTGTTATTATAAGGGATTCAAACAAACAATGGCGTGAATTTATTATTAACTGGGTTCAAGATACGATGGACGGCTACACAGAGATAGAATGTATAGCGTCTTATCTTGCTGATATAACAACAGCTAAACCGTATGCACCAGGCAAATTTGAGAAAAAGACAACTTCAGAAGCATTGAAAGATGTGTTGAGCGATACAGGTTGGGAAGTTTCTGAACAAACCGAATACGATGGCTTACGTACTACGTCATGGACTTCTTATCAAACTAGATATGAAGTTTTAAAGCAATTATGTACAACCTATAAAATGGTATTGGATTTTTATATAGAGCTTAGTTCTAATACCGTCAAAGGTAGATATGTGGTACTCAAAAAGAAAAACAGCTTATTCAAAGGTAAAGAAATTGAGTATGGTAAAGATTTGGTTGGGTTAACTAGGAAGATTGATATGTCAGAAATCAAAACAGCATTAATTGCTGTGGGACCCGAAAATGACAAAGGAAAGCGTTTAGAGTTAGTTGTGACTGATGACGAAGCACAAAGTCAATTCAACTTACCTACCCGTTATATTTGGGGAATATACGAACCTCAATCAGATGATCAAAATATGAATGAAACACGGTTGCGTTCTTTAGCCAAAACAGAGTTAAATAAACGTAAGTCGGCAGTTATGTCATATGAGATTACTTCTACTGATTTGGAAGTTACGTATCCGCACGAGATTATATCAATTGGTGATACAGTCAGAGTAAAACATAGAGATTTTAACCCGCCATTGTATGTAGAGGCAGAAGTTATTGCCGAAGAATATAACATAATTTCAGAAAATAGCACATATACATTCGGTCAACCTAAAGAGTTCAAAGAATCAGAATTACGAGAAGAGTTTAACAAGCGATTGAACATAATACATCAAAAGTTAAACGATAATATTAGCAATATCAACACTATAGTTAAAGATGTTGTAGATGGTGAATTAGAATACTTTGAACACAAAATACACAAAAGTGATACACCGCCAGAAAATCCAGTCAATGATATGCTTTGGTATGATACAAGTAACCCTGATGTTGCTGTCTTGCGTAGATATTGGAATGGTCGATGGATTGAAGCAACACCAAATGATGTTGAAAAATTAGGTGGTATAACAAGAGAGAAAGCGCTATTCAGTGAATTAAACAATATTTTTATTAATTTATCTATACAACACGCTAGTCTTTTGTCAGAAGCTACAGAATTACTGAATAGCGAGTACTTAGTAGATAATGATTTGAAAGCGGACTTACAAGCAAGTTTAGACGCTGTGATTGATGTTTATAATCAAATTAAAAATAATTTAGAATCTATGACACCCGAAACTGCAACGATTGGTCGGTTGGTAGATACACAAGCTTTATTTCTTGAGTATAGAAAGAAATTACAAGATGTTTATACAGATGTAGAAGATGTCAAAATCGCCATTTCAGATAGATTTAAATTATTACAGTCACAATACACTGATGAAAAATATAAAGAAGCGTTGGAAATAATAGCAACAAAATTTGGTTTAACGGTGAATGAAGATTTGCAGTTAGTCGGAGAACCTAATGTTGTTAAATCAGCTATTGAAGCAGCTAGAGAATCCACAAAAGAACAATTACGTGACTATGTAAAAACATCGGACTATAAAACAGACAAAGACGGTATTGTTGAACGTTTAGATACTGCTGAAGCTGAGAGAACGACTTTAAAAGGTGAAATCAAAGATAAAGTTACGTTAAACGAATATCGAAACGGATTGGAAGAACAAAAACAATATACTGATGACCAGTTAAGTGATTTGTCCAATAATCCTGAGATTAAAGCAAGTATTGAACAAGCAAATCAAGAAGCGCAAGAAGCTTTAAAATCATACATTGATGCTCAAGATAATCTTAAAGAGAAGGAATCGCAAGCGTATGCTGATGGTAAAATTTCGGAAGAAGAGCAACGCGCTATACAAGATGCTCAAGCTAAACTTGAAGAGGCAAAACAAAACGCAGAACTAAAGGCTAGAAACGCTGAAAAGAAAGCTAATGCTTATACAGACAACAAGGTCAAAGAAAGCACAGATGCACAGAGGAGAACACTGACTCGCTATGGTTCTCAAATTATACAAAATGGTAAGGAAATCAAATTAAGAACTACTAAAGAAGAGTTTAATGCAACCAATCGTACACTTTCAAATATATTAAACGAGATTGTCCAAAACGTTACAGATGGAACAACAATCAGATATGATGATAACGGAGTGGCTCAAGCTTTAAATGTGGGGCCACGTGGTATTAGATTAAATGCTGATAAAATTGATATTAACGGTAATAGAGAAATAAACCTTCTTATCCAAAATATGCGAGATAAAGTAGATAAAACCGATATTGTCAACAGCCTTAATTTATCAAGAGAGGGTCTTGATATCAATGTTAATAGAATTGGAATTAAAGGCGGTAACAATAACAGATATGTTCAAATACAGAATGATTCTATTGAACTAGGTGGTATTGTGCAACGAACTTGGAAAGGCAAACGATCAACCGATGATATATTCACACGTCTTAAAGATGGACATCTAAGGTTTAGAAATAATACCGCAGGCGGTTCACTTTATATGTCACATTTTGGTATTTCAACATATATTGATGGAGAAGGCGAAGACGGAGGTTCATCCGGTACTATTCAATGGTGGGATAAAACTTACAGTGATAGCGGTATGAATGGCATAACAATCAATTCCTATGGTGGTGTCGTTGCACTAACGTCAGATAATAATCGGGTTGTTCTGGAGTCTTACGCTTCATCGAATATCAAAAGCAAACAGGCACCGGTGTATTTATATCCAAACACAGACAAAGTGCCTGGATTAAACCGATTTGCATTCACGCTGTCTAATGCAGATAATGCTTATTCGAGTGACGGTTATATTATGTTTGGTTCTGATGAGAACTATGATTACGGTGCGGGTATCAGGTTTTCTAAAGAAAGAAATAAAGGTCTTGTTCAAATTGTTAATGGACGATATGCAACAGGTGGAGATACAACAATCGAAGCAGGGTATGGCAAATTTAATATGCTGAAACGACGTGATGGTAATAGGTATATTCATATACAGAGTACAGACCTACTGTCTGTAGGTTCAGATGATGCAGGAGATAGGATAGCTTCTAACTCAATTTATAGACGTACTTATTCGGCCGCAGCTAATTTGCATATTACTTCTGCTGGCACAATTGGGCGTTCGACATCAGCGCGTAAATACAAGTTATCTATCGAAAATCAATATAACGATAGAGATGAACAACTGGAACATTCAAAAGCTATTCTTAACTTACCTATTAGAACGTGGTTTGATAAAGCTGAGTCTGAAATTTTAGCTAGAGAGCTGAGAGAAGATAGAAAATTATCGGAAGACACCTATAAACTTGATAGATACGTAGGTTTGATTGCTGAAGAGGTGGAGAATTTAGGATTAAAAGAGTTTGTCACGTATGATGACAAAGGAGAAATTGAAGGTATAGCGTATGATCGTCTATGGATTCATCTTATCCCTGTTATCAAAGAACAACAACTAAGAATCAAGAAATTGGAGGAGTCAAAGAATGCAGGATAACAAACAAGGATTACAAGCTAATCCTGAATATACAATTCATTATTTATCACAGGAAATTATGAGGTTAACACAAGAAAACGCGATGTTAAAAGCGTATATACAAGAAAATAAAGAAAATCAACAATGTGCTGAGGAAGAGTAATCCTTAGCACTATTTTTATACAAAAATTTAAGGAGGTCATTTAATTATGGCAAAAGAAATTATCAACAATACAGAAAGGTTTATTTTAGTACAAATCGACAAAGAAGGTACAGAACGTGTAGTATATCAAGATTTCACAGGAAGTTTTACAACTTCTGAAATGGTTAACCATGCTCAAGATTTTAAATCTGAAGAAAACGCTAAGAAAATTGCGGAGACGTTAAATTTGTTATATCAATTAACTAACAAAAAACAACGTGTGAAAGTAGTTAAAGAAGTAGTTGAAAGATCAGATTTATCTCCAGAGGTAACAGTTAACACTGAAACAGTATGAAAAGCTATGAGTTAGATACTCATAATCTTTATTCTTTTAGAAAGCGGGTGTACTGAATTGGGGTGGTTCAAAAAACACGAACATGAATGGCGCATCAGAAGGTTAGAAGAGAATGATAAAACAATGCTCAGCACACTCAACGAAATTAAATTAGGTCAAAAAACCCAAGAGCAAGTTAACATTAAATTAGATAAAACCTTAGATGCTATTCAAAAAGAAAGAGAAATAGATGAAAAGAATAAGAAAGAAAATGATAAGAACATACGTGATATGAAAATGTGGGTGCTTGGTTTAGTTGGGACAATATTTGGGTCGCTAATTATAGCATTATTGCGTATGCTTATGGGCATATAAGAGAGGTGAATAAAATGTTTAAACTAATCTTTGGTTATAGTTTCTGGACATGTTTTTGGTTCGGTAAATGTAAATAAGTTTTAGTCAGTGCTTCGGTACTGACTTTTTATTTATTGTTGTAATTATGGTAATATGCAGAAGTGAGCAAGTTGGATAGATGGTGGCTATCTGAGTATAAGGAGGTGGTGCCTATGGTGGCATTACTGAAATCTTTAGAAAGGAGACGCCTAATGATTACAATTAGTACCATGTTGCAGTTTGGTTTATTCCTTATTGCATTGATAGGTCTAGTAATCAAGCTTATTGAATTAAGCAATAAAAAATAACCATCGCTAACTTTGGCTGGTTTCGATGGTTAAATGGTTATTAATTTAATCTTTAATCTAAAATAGCCATCGTCTTTTTAACGGGCTCACTAGGGTAACATGTTTGCGCATGTTGCCCTTTTTCTATATATAAATTAACACACCATAATATAAATATCAAATAGACGGCTTATTAGTCGTCTTTTTATTTTGGATAAAAGGAGATAAGAATATGATTAATTGGAAAATTAGAATGAAACAAAAATCATTTTGGGTAGCGATATTGTCAGCTATCTTTTTATTTGCTCAAAACATCGCCAAAGCTATTGGGTATGATATTCAAGTTTATACAGAGCAATTAACAGACGGTTTAAACGCTATATTAGGATTTTTAGTATTAACTGGTGTGATTCAAGACCCGACTACTAAAGGTATAGGTGATAGCCACCAAGCTTTAGAATATGAAGAACCAAGAAGAAAATACTAGGAGGTAAAATAATGAAAACATACAGTGAAGCAAGAGCAAGGTTACGTTGGTATCAAGGTAGATATATTGATTTTGACGGTTGGTATGGTTACCAATGTGCAGATTTAGCAGTTGATTACATTTATTGGTTGTTAGAAATTAGAATGTGGGGAAATGCAAAAGATGCAATCAATAACGATTTTAAAAACATGGCAACAGTATATGAAAACACACCATCGTTTGTTCCACAAATAGGTGATGTGGCTGTATTTACCAAAGGAATATATAAACAATACGGTCATATTGGTTTAGTGTTTAATGGTGGTAATACAAATCAATTTTTAATTTTGGAACAGAACTATGACGGTAACGCAAATACGCCTGCAAAGTTACGTTGGGATAATTATTACGGCTGTACTCACTTTATTAGACCTAAGTATAAAAGTGAGGGCTTAATGAATAAGATCACAAATAAAGTTAAACCACCTGCTCAAAAAGCAGTCGGTAAATCTGCAAGTAAAATAACAGTTGGAAGTAAAGCGCCTTATAACCTTAAATGGTCAAAAGGTGCTTATTTTAATGCGAAAATCGACGGCTTAGGTGCTACTTCAGCCACTAGATACGGTGATAATCGTACTAACTATAGATTCGATGTTGGACAGGCTGTATACGCGCCTGGAACATTAATATATGTGTTTGAAATTATAGATGGTTGGTGTCGCATTTATTGGAACAATCATAATGAGTGGATATGGCATGAGAGATTGATTGTGAAAGAAGTGTTTTAATTCTTAGGTTAAAATGTTAAATATTTGTTAATTATTTTTTAATGTAAGTTTAGTTTCTTTTAATATTTTATTGATTTTTAATATTTTCTCAATATAAAATGAAGTTGTTGATATTTATCATCTTAAATAAGGGTGTTAGCTATAAAAAGAGATAAATAAAAACAAATATATTATATTTGGAGGAAGCGCCATGCTCAAAAGAAGTTTATTATTTTTAACTGTTTTATTGTTATTATTCTCATTTTCTTCAATTACTAATGAGGTAAGTGCATCAAGTTCATTCGACAAAGGAAAATATAAAAAAGGCGATGACGCGAGTTATTTTGAACCAACAGGCCCGTATTTGATGGTAAATGTGACTGGAGTTGATGGTAAAGGAAATGAATTGCTATCCCCTCATTATGTCGAGTTTCCTATTAAACCTGGGACTACACTTACAAAAGAAAAAATTGAATACTATGTCGAATGGGCATTAGATGCGACAGCATATAAAGAGTTTAGAGTAGTTGAATTAGATCCAAGCGCAAAGATCGAAGTCACTTATTATGATAAGAATAAGAAAAAAGAAGAAACGAAGTCTTTCCCTATAACAGAAAAAGGTTTTGTTGTCCCAGATTTATCAGAGCATATTAAAAACCCTGGATTCAACTTAATTACAAAGGTTGTTATAGAAAAGAAATAAAACAAAATAGTTGTTTATTATAGAAAGCAATGTCTTGATTGAATATGTGTAGTGAAAATTATCTTTCATCAAATTCTCATTCATGCACGAATGGTTCTTCCCCACCTAATCAGATATTAGGTGACTTATGGGGAGAAATCAGTTAGGATGAAAAAGTGGATAATCCTTTTTTAGGCAGGTACTTCGGTACTTGCCTATTTTTTTATGTTATAATCTTTCTAGACGTATTCAAAGGACGTCTTTTTAGATTGTATGTTATAGCTAGCTTTCGGGCTAGTTTTTTGCTATGATGTGTTACACATGCATCAACTATTTACATCTATCCTTGTTCACCCAAGCATGTCACTGGGTGTTTTTTTCTTATGATAGAGAGCATAGTTTTCATACTACTCCCCCGTAGTATATATGACTTTAGCATTCCCGTATAATAGTTTACGGGGTGCTTTTTATGTTATAATTAAGTGTATATAGTAGGAGTGAACTATATAGCCTGTTAAGTGGCCTAGTAACCTAACACTTATCCTGCAATTGATATCCTTTTTGCCCTTCACTCGATACATATATCTCAACAACATAGAAATATTACAGTCGCTACACCGCATCTTAAATGGTGTGGTTATTTTTATTGGAAGTGTGTATCAGGTATCAGTAATGTTAAAACACCAGCTAAAAATGAAAAGAATTCACCAGTGCCAGCAGGTTATACACTCGATAAAAACAATGTACCGTATAAAAAAGAGACTGGTTATTACACAGTTGCCAATGTTAAAGGTAATAACGTGAGGGATGGCTATTCAACTAATTCAAGAATTACAGGTGTATTACCCAATAACGCAACGATCAAATATGACGGCGCATATTGCATTAATGGCTATAGATGGATTACTTATATTGCTAATAATGGACAACGTTGTTATATAGCGACAGGAGAGGTAGACAAGGCAGGTAATAGAATAAGCAGTTTTGGTAATTTTAGCGCACTTTGAAAAAAAGTGTGTAAAGTTTCATATGAAGTTAATTAATTTATTATAGAATAGTTTGAAATTATGCTATAATCATTTTAGACACAGCAATGTGTTCAAATTTTCATCTATTCATAAGCTAGCCTTCGGGCTAGTTTTTTTGTGCTATATATTTGTTTTAATTAAATAAAATTAGATAATGCAATAGTAGCCATTTTATGTTAATATTACCTTGGGCGTTTTCAAGGAGCGCCTTTCATTTTTTATGTATTGCTCCCCTTCGGGCTAGTATATTAAATTTATTTTTGCGCTTTCCAAATCAATGTATATGTGTTATATTGTTTATGGGAAGTAGGTAAGCATTTCGGTGCTTACCTTTTTTTGTTTTTCTATAAATACAATAAGGTATGTCAATTTGATAATTTATTAATTTTCATTTAATAAGAAGATCTATATAGTTAATGAATAATTAATGTACTTTTTTTTAGTTAGTCATTAAAATAAATTAGTACTAATTACTAAGGAGAATAAAAAATGAAAATTAGAAAATCTATACTTGCGGGAACTTTAGCAATCGTTTTAGCATCACCACTAGTAACTAATCTAGATAAAAATGAGGCACAAGCTAGCACAAGCTTGCCAACATCGAATGAATATCAAAACGAAAAGTTAGCTAATGAATTAAAATCGTTATTAGATGAACTAAATGTTAATGAATTAGCTACTGGAAGTTTAAACACTTATTATAAGCGAACTATAAAAATTTCAGGTCAAAAAGCAATGTATGCTCTTAAGTCAAAAGACTTTAAGAAAATGTCAGAAGCAAAATATCAACTTCAAAAGATTTATAACGAAATTGACGAAGCACTAAAAAGTAAATATTAAAAAAACCACCCGTAAAAGGGTGGTTTTAATTTTCTAGATAATATAAAAGTGTTCATAAATAAAACAGTATAGGTAAACAATAAAGTATTGAAAAAAGTAAGTTTAATATGAAAATTGTTAAATGAACGACATCTTTTGTTTTTATAAATATCAAGAAAATAATCAAACTCAAAATAAATAACGTAACTGTAGTCATAGGCGTCCATACATAATCAGCATTAGTCATTAAGAATGGTGCGGCCATTATGAAAAAATTTATAATGCAGATGAAATAGACAATTAGACTATAAATTAGATAAATAACAATACACACCCTTCATAAATAAATAATTTAAATCCTATATATTTTAACAAAAGTAACACACAGAAGTGTAGAAAATAAAAAATATTGGTAAATAAAATCAATAAGTTTAACCAATATGTTGCTCGCTTCATACCGTATATTGCAACAAAAATTCCGATTAAGAAAAATATAGCCCCTATGATAAAACAGAAATCCGATGCTGAATTATTAAAAAATGAGGTGTTTAGAGTTAGAAAATGAGTTAATGAGTTGACTATAACTAATAAGATATTAATTATATTTGTATGGTTCTTCACATGATACCTCCAAGTAAAAAAATCTAATTAATAAAGTGAATGCTTGATGAACAAGCAGTTATTCCAAACAGAATCAATAAGAAAAGTAGAATCAACATGCTAATGCCCCATAAACAACCCTTTTCACTTTCACTATTATTAATTTCTTGACTTCTTTTAAAGATATTATTACTTTTACATTCTTTAGTTGTTTTAAATTTCACGTTTTTATTACTTCCTTTTGTTTAAAAGTTTACAATGAATTTTTGATTATAATAATATATTCAAAATAGTACTATCTAGTTTGATATGTCAAGCAATATTATTATAAAATTGGAATTCTGAGTTGTCTACTCTAATTTATTATATTTACCTATAAAAATACACCTCAAAAAATAGATTTTTCAGTCTAGCTTTTGGGGTGTACATTCCACACAAACATGTGATTATTTTGATGTTTCTATTAAACTTGTAATTTTAAATTTAAAGTCCCTAAAAAGTCCCTAAAATTTTATTTTATATGAGGTATTATTGATAATGATAAAGTTATAAACCTTGATATTATGCTGTTTTACTTTTTGAATGATAAGTAATTTTATGTTAAAAGTCTCCAGTTTGGATACAAAACGGTCGATAACATATAAACGTTATGACTAACTAACTTCAAATCAGTATCATCTTTCTTAGATTCGGCTTTGGCACTATTGTCAGTAAGTGCACCAACTAATAATAAATTTGCTAATGCAAGTGTTGCAACTTTTTTTAGTGAATTGGATTTTGTTTTTTTCACCATCATTATCACTCCTTTTATATAGCTTACAACAAAATAGATGCAAAATTGATTAACTAAATTTAAATTAATTATTAAATCGAATTTATATTTTTAAGTAAATGTTTTTTGAGTATAAAGATGCTGTAAATATAATTGACAAATGTAATCGGAATTAAGAAATGAAGATTGTTATGACATTTAAGTTTGAAACTTGGTATAAACAAAATCAAACAACATTTTAGGTATTGTAAATTAGTTAGTTAATCAAAATTAAAAGAACTTTTAACAGTGTTAAAAAATTATTGTTAAAGATAATTTATTATTAATATTCAGTTAATTCAAAAAATAGAGAAAGTCTGGCTATAATAAAGTTGCAATCACGAATTACATAAAAAAGGAGAGATAATTTATGAAATTTAAGTCATTGATTACAACAACATTAGCATTAGGCGTTATAGCATCAACAGGAGCAAACTTTAATACTAACGAAGCATCTGCCGCAGCTAAGCCATTAGATAAATCATCAAGTACATTACACCATGGACATTCTAACATCCAGATTCCATATACAATTACTGTGAACGGCACAAGCCAAAACATTTTATCAAGCTTAACATTTAATAAGAATCAAAATATTAGTTATAAAGATATAGAGAATAAAGTTAAATCAGTTTTATACTTTAATAGAGGTATTAGTGATATCGATTTAAGACTTTCAAAGCAAGCGGAATATACGGTTCATTTTAAAAATGGAACAAAAAGAGTTATCGATTTGAAATCAGGTATCTACACAGCTGACTTAATCAATACAAGTGACATTAAAGCTATCAGTGTTAACGTAGATACTAAAAAGCAACCTAAAGATAAAGCTAAAGCAAATGTTCAAGTGCCATATACAATCACAGTGAACGGCACAAGCCAAAACATTTTATCAAACCTAACATTTAATAAGAATCAACAAATTAGTTACAAAGATTTAGAGGATAAAGTTAAATCAGTTTTAGAGTCAAATAGAGGTATTACTGATGTTGATTTGAGACTATCGAAGCAAGCGAAATATACAGTTAATTTTAAAAATGGAACGAAGAAAGTTATAGATTTGAAAGCAGGTATTTACACAGCGAATTTAATCAATTCAAGTGATATTAAAAGTATCAATATTAACGTAGATACAAAAAAACATATCGAAAATAAAGCTAAAAGAAACTATCAAGTTCCATATTCAATTAATTTAAATGGTACATCTACAAACATTTTATCGAATCTTTCATTTTCAAATAAACCTTGGACAAATTACAAAAATTTAACTAGTCAAATAAAATCAGTACTGAAGCATGATAGAGGTATTAGTGAACAAGATTTAAAATATGCTAAGAAAGCTTATTATACTGTTTATTTTAAAAATGGTGGTAAAAGAATCTTACAGTTAAATTCAAAAAATTACACAGCAAACTTAGTTCATGCGAAAGATGTTAAGAGAATTGAAATTACTGTTAAAACAGGAACTAAAGCGAAAGCAGACAGATATGTACCATACACAATTGCAGTAAATGGCACATCAACACCAATTTTATCAAAACTAAAAATTTCGAATAAACAATTAATTAGTTACAAATATTTAAACGACAAAGTGAAATCTGTATTAAAAAGTGAAAGAGGTATCAGTGATCTTGACTTAAAATTTGCGAAACAAGCAAAATATACAGTATATTTCAAAAATGGAAAGAAACAAGTAGTGAATTTAAAATCAGACATCTTTACACCTAATTTATTTAGTGCCAAAGATATTAAAAAGATAGATATTGATGTTAAAACAGGGTCAAAAGCGAAAGCGGATAGCTATGTACCATATACAATTGCAGTAAATGGCACATCAACACCAATTTTATCAAAACTAAAAATTTCGAATAAACAATTAATTAGTTACAAATATTTAAACGACAAAGTGAAATCTGTATTAAAAAGTGAAAGAGGTATCAGTGATCTTGACTTAAAATTTGCGAAACAAGCAAAATATACAGTATATTTCAAAAATGGAAAGAAACAAGTAGTGAATTTAAAATCAGACATCTTTACACCTAATTTATTTAGTGCCAAAGATATTAAAAAGATTGATATTGATGTAAAACAATACACTAAATCAAAAAAAAAATAAATAAATCTAATAATGTGAAATTCCCAGTAACAATAAATAAATTTGAAAACATAGTTTCAAATGAATTTGTGTTCTATAATGCAAGCAAAATTACAATTAATGATTTAAGTATAAAACTTAAATCAGCAATGGCAAATGATCAAGGGATAACTAAACATGACATAGGACTTGCTGAACGCGCAGTGTATAAAGTGTATTTTAAAAATGGTTCGTCAAAATATGTAGACTTAAAAACTGAGTATAAAGATGAAAGAGTATTTAAAGCAACTGACATTAAAAAGGTAGATATTGAACTTAAATTCTAATCTTTAATTTTATAATAAGGCATCTCACAATCGTGGGGTGCCTTTTACATTTGTAGAGATGTGATGCTTGAATGTTTGAAGTGATTTGCCAAAAGTTATATAAATTGGTTCTATAATAAATCGGACTGATAGAAAAAGTTTTTTACTTTTCATCTGTCCGATTTTTTGATTTTGTTAGGAGAGATGTATAAAACTAATTAGGTATAGTGTTTGACAAGTTGCTGAATAAAATATATCTTATGATACTTTGAAAGAAGGAATAATTTTAAAAATAAAAAACCAATAATCCGAGTCATACTCATCAGATTATTGGTTGAAATTAATTATCTTAAGTCATCAATCGCTTTAGCAATTGAATCAAATACATGTGGGATATCTTCTTTTTCTACACAGCTAAACGCAATACGAATATCTGTTGCATTAAGTGCAATAACACCAATTGAATATTTTTCAATTAAATGTTTACGAAGTTCTTCAGGGTCAACATCATGAACTTTTATTGCCATAAAGTATCCAGAGTTAAAGTCATAGGCTTGCCAATGTGAATGATATTGATCAGCATAGACAACTTCCTTAGTGACTTCATAGCGTTCTTTTAATGTTTGAATATTTTGTTCGATTTCTTTATCGAATTGTTTATTATTTTTTAATACATGCTTAACAGCGCTTTGTGTTGGAAGAGGTCCACTAGAAATGTTACTTCGTATAAGACCTTTTACTTTGGCTTCTAATACTTCTTTAGTTGTTTGATCAGACGTTCCAAATGTCATAAACCCAACACGGAATCCCCATGCGAAAAATTCTTTTGTTGCACCATCTAAACGAACAGGTAATATTGCATTTGAATTTAAATTAGATAATGCAGTAAATAATGATTGAGTATACACATCTTCATAGAATAAACCATAGTATGCGTCATCCACAACAGCTATAACTTTTGTACCTTTATCAGCTAATGCTTTAATTGCATCGACGATGGTAGTCACTTCTTTATGCGTAGGTGTGTAACCTGTCGGATTATTAGGATAATTTAAAATCATAATGACTTTATCTTTATTGTATGATTGTAAAGCTTCTACAAGTGAATCAGTAGTATAATGCCCGTCTTTATCAAAGATAGGATATGTTTGAAGGTTTGCACCATTTCTCGTATTGAAAACAAGTTTGTAATTACCCCAATTATGATCTGGTAACAAGATAGTGTCACCTTGATTTACAAATAAATCGCCAACTAAAGATAAACCATGTGTTAATGCATTCGTAACAATTGGTAGTGACATGTTGTCGATTGATAGCTCTGGATTGTCACGCAACATTTTTTGTTGCCATAAATCACGTAATTCTTCGATGCCTTGTGGTGGCGCATAAGGGAATATTTCATCTGGAGTTAAATCATTAAACATTGCATCTAAAGATGATGCAAACATTTTTCCGTCTTTGTTTGTCGCCATACCTATAGTTGCATTATATGTTGTACTCTTTGCTTCAGCAGATTGAGATAAAATGCCTTTTGGATAAAACATATTTTGACCTAAGTCAGATAACATTGCAAAGGCAGTTGCATTTGACTGTTGAAGTTGTTCATTTAAGCTTTGGGCTAAAGGATTCATTATTGCTTAACCTCTCTTTAAAAAAATTGTATGCCTATATATTATCTTCAATTATACCAAAGATAAAGTGTTGTTGGTGAATTAACGAATAATATGTAAAATCTGCTGCCAAAATACGAACATATGTTCTGTTTTTATGTTAGAATAGGTGTAGGTCATCCTTCAGTATGATACTTTAGTCGAACGGAGGTGTAGTGTAATGATGTGGTGGCAAGAAGGGATGATGACACTTATTACAGGTGGCTTACTAATTATTTTTCGACTTTGGTTAGAACTGAAATGGAAAAATAAAAAATGATCCTACACACATAAATAACCCCAAGTCTGCTGGTACCAGACTTGGGGTTGTGTAGTATAATTCTGTGGATACACTTAAATAATATCATTGAACACAATATATCGCAATCAATAATCATTTTGATTGAATGGTTTTGTTGCGCTATTTTAGTTGAAAGTGATTAGTACCTTGAACTTTTGAAATTCAATAACTTATTAAAAAAATTTATATTTGTTATAATGTCGATGTTGAGGTGAAATAAATTGAAACATCTAACAAAAATATTTGTAGTACTTGCAATTATTTTATTTATTATTGGTTATTATTTACAAGCAACTAATCATGAAAGCCAAGGTATAAAATTATTATTAGCAGCGATTATGTTTATGATTTGTGCTTTTATAAGTAGAAGTAATGATCGACGTAAAAATAGTAAATAGAATTGACTGTTTAAAACGATTGTTTATGTTGACGCTACGGTTGTCACGTAGAGATTAAAGACATTCGTTTTAGCAGTCTTTTTTATTGAAGTAGACAATGCAAGATTAAATGGTAGTGTCATTTCATTTTATTCAACTGCTAGTAATACAATACTCAGTGTTATTTCTGAAGACTGGTTGATAATGAGACATGCATATTTACAAAACTGTGTATATTGTGTATATTGTATATATACAGAAAGTGATAGGGGGACGTTGATGAAAATAATTTTAAAAAACAATAGTGATTTTCCGATTTATGAACAGATTAAGCAACAAGTAAAACAAAATATTTTAAAGGGATATGTTGCTCCTGGAGAGCATTTGCCGTCAATGAGAGAACTTGCCAAAGATCTTCAAGTAAGTTTGATTACTACCAAACGTGCTTATGAAGATTTAGAGAAAGACGGTTTTGTTACAACAATTAGAGGAAAAGGGACCTTTGTTAAGGAGCAAGATAGTTCTATTTTAAAAGAGAAACAATTTTTTACCATTGAAAATTTGGTTAAAGAATTGGTTAATGAAGCGCAAGCCATCGAAATGTCACTTGAGGAACTTCAAGATATTTTAACGTTCATTTATGAGGAGGAATCATCATGAATGCCATAGAATTAAGTAATGTTAATTATTCAAGTGATCAGTTTAATTTAAAGAATATCTCTTTCAAAGTTCCTCAAGGATTCGTCACTGGTTTTATTGGTAGAAATGGCGCTGGTAAAACCACAATAATAAGGTTAATTATGGATTTGTATCAACCACAAACTGGTGTTATTAGAGTATTAGAAGAGGATATGGCTCTCAATCCGATAGAGTTAAAGAATAGAATTGGGTTTGTTTACTCTGAAAATTATTTTAATGAGAGATGGACTACGAAGCAACTTGAAAAAATGATTGCCCCTTTTTATCGTAAATGGGACCATCAAGTATTTGAATTTTATCTTGAAAAGTTCGATTTACCAATCAATAAATCAATAAAAACATTTTCGACTGGGATGAAAATGAAATTATCACTAGCAGTTGCATTTTCACATCATGCTGAATTGTATATTTTTGATGAGCCTACTTCAGGTCTTGATCCCTTAGCTAGAAATGAGCTATTGGAGATAATTCAGCAAGAATTAATTGATGAAAATAAAACAATATTCATGTCGACACACATTATCTCAGATTTAGAAAAAATAGCTGATTATATCATTCACTTAAGTGACGGTGAAGTTATCTTAAATGGTTCAAAAGAACAACTGTTACAAAGATATCAAGTTGTGAGTGGAGCCCTCGAAGATTTAGATGAAGAATTGGCTGCTTTGCTGATTTACGAAGAACATAAGCGTACGGGATTTATAGGATTAACAGAACATGCGCAAGTATTTAAAGAAATTTTAGGTCAAAAAGTGAATATCACTACACCTTCTATTGAGAATTTAATGGTTTATCTTGAAAAGAGAAAACCTAAATACCATGAAAACATCAAATTGATGGAAGAAGGTTTTTAAATGAAGGCACTGTTAATTAGGAATTTTAAATTACGACGATATACACTTATCATCTATGTTCTATTATTAACCTTATATCCTATTTATGTAATGCTTGACTCAACAAAGTTCTTTTACCTATTGCAATCTTTTATTAGTCCAACAATATTGATTATTTGGATTTTAGATGCTGGTCACTTATTTAGACTCAATCGTAGATTAGGTGGTAATGATTCATATTATTTTTATATGAGTTTACCAGTGTCAAAAAAACAATTGCTTAATGCCAACTATATTACATGCATTGTTTTAACATTAATTGGAACGCTTGTTATTAGTTTATATGCTTATGAAGCAGATGTGATTGAACCAAATTCAATCTATTTTTCAACTGCATATGCATTTGTCATATCTAACTTCTTGTCTATACCAATTGCATTTAGTCAATTTACAGAATTGCGTAGAGTCAAAGTGCCATATGGTATATACGTGTTTACTATTATCATTTTAGTTCCATTTTTATTTTCAATTGCAATAGTGTTGGTGAATTATTTTCTTCTAAGTCAATCATCATTCCCAGATTTATATTCATATATTTTAAATATTGGTTTTCTAATTATAAGCATTGTTATACTTATTGTTAATTATTTTAAACAGCTCAATAAAATAAATACTAGAAAATTTAAAGGAGGCAGTCGATGAAATTAGAACATATTACAAAAAAATACGGCTCAAATGTCGTTTTAAATGATATTGATTTTGACTTTGGCGATAGTAGAATTGTCGGATTAATAGGAAAAAACGGTGTTGGTAAAACAACCGTTATGAAAGTAATGAATGGTAATATTATTAAATTTGATGGAAAAGTAGATATTGATAATGCAGATAATATCGGTTTTTTAATTGAGCATCCTAAATTATATGATAATAAATCAGGATTGTATAACTTGAAATTATTTGCACAAGTATTAGGTAAGGGTTTTGATAAAGCATACACAGACAAAATTATAGATGCATTTGGTATGAGACCTTATATTAAAAAGAAAGTTAAGAAATATTCAATGGGGATGAAGCAAAAATTAGCAATTGCAGTATCTTTAATGAATAAACCTAAATTTTTAATCTTGGATGAGCCTACAAATGGTATGGATCCAGATGGCTCAATTGATGTGCTGACTACAATTAAGTCTTTAGTAAATGAACTTGATATGAGAATTCTAATATCAAGTCATAAGTTAGAAGATATTGAATTAATTTGTGATAGAGCTGTATTTTTAAGAGACGGACATTTTGTTCAAGATGTAAACATGGAGGAAGGTGTTGCATCTGACACAACGATAGTTACTGTTGATCATAAAGACTTTGATAGAACTGAAAAATATCTTGCAGAGCATTTCCAATTACAAAATATCGACAAAGCAGACGGACATTTAATGATCAATGCACAAAAAAATTATCAAGTTATACTAAAAGCATTATCTGAATTAGATATTTATCCGAAATATATTGAAACACGTAAAAGTTCATTGCGTGATACGTACTTCAATATAAATCAAAGAGGTGATAAATAATGAGAATTTTAAATTTAGTTAAGTATGATTTTTATAGTATATTTAAAAGTCCTTTAACATATTTAGCGATACTAGTCGTATCTAGTTTGATTGCAACTCAAAGTATACTTATGGCAAATTCGATGGATAACCCGAAACATATTATTGTCTATGGATCTGTATTTGCTGCAGCAAAATGGTTATTGTTAATAATTGGATTAATGTTTGTTGTTAAGACAATTACGCGTGATTTTTCACAAGGTACAATTCAACTATATATGAGTAAAGTTAAAACACGCGTTGGATACATTATTTCGAAAACAATTTCAATTATTTTAATTTCAATATTATTTGCATTAATTCATTATGTGATTTTGATTGTTGTGCAGGCATCTAGTAATGGAAAAAATTTGGCGTTTTCTAAATATGTAGATAATTTATGGTTCTTCCTAATCTTTTTACTATTCTTTGGCTTGTTTTTATTCTTAATCACACTTGCATCACAAAAAACAGCAATGATATTTTCATTAGGTGTATTTTTAGTACTCATTGTACCGTTTATTAAACCTTTTATTACATTTATCCCAAGATACGGTGAAAAAGTTTTAGATGCTTTTGATTATATCCCTTTTGCTTACTTAACTGATAAAATGATTAGCTCTAACTTTGATTTTAGCAATTGGCAATGGGTAATTTCATTAGGTTCTATAGTGATATTCTTCATTTTGAATATCTTATATGTCGCTAAAAAAGACATTTAATAAAAATAATTTTGAGGTTGGGAATTTTAAATTTTCCCAACCTCAAAGTTTGTCTTATTGTAAATTTATTTATTTTCTAATTTATTTAGGATGGAATTATAAACTGCTTTCCAAAATGAAGCGTCAGTTTTATAGCGGTTTGATATAACTAAGTGTGTTTCTTTTTCTAAATCTGCATAGTCTGGATGATCTTTGCTCGGTAATTTATCAGCACGAACATCAGTTACAAATTTTTGGACTTCATTTGCTCTTGGTCCCCAAACTGTTTCTTGTTCGAATTGATCATTCAAGAATACGAAGATAGGAATTGCACGTGATTTACCATTTGTTAAATATTGATCGATCAGTTTTGTATCATCATCTCTATGGAACACGCGTACTTCTAAATTTAATGCTTCACTGATGTGTTTTAGAATTGGGAGATTCATCATTGCATCTCCACACCAGTCTTCAGTAATTACTAATACTTTAGAATAATTCATCTCTTTTATTTTTTTGATGCGTGAATCATCTTCTGGTAACTCAAATGATTGATAGATACTGAGAACGGTATCTTGATTTGTCTTCATTCCATCAATGTATTCATTTAAGGGTTGGCTATTTTTGAAATAAGTTTCTAAATTTGTCATTGTAAAAACCTCCTTTAGCATTTACAACATTATACCAATTTATAGTAATAAAAGGTAATGAAATAAATTAATTGCAAATTCTTTGTTAATTTTTGTTAAGGATGAAACGGGAAGCACCTTATGCTATATTTAAATAAGTACAAAGAAAGGGTGACATCAGTGCGTATTCAAAATCGCTGGGTTGTGTTTATATTATTTTTAATCTGTTCTTTTGGTGTATTAATTGGTTTATATCAATATCGTCATACGAAAACTGTGGATTTGTCTAATCTTGAAATAAACGATATTAAATTAAATGAGAAGTTTGATAAAAAAGGCTATGAAGTAAATAAAAAAATTAAGTTTGATCGTTTTAAATTTTATAACAGTAAAGCTCACCCTGATCTTACCGTTAAAGTGAGAGAAAAGGATAACATCGTTAAGGGGATAATATTAGTAAGAGATGAAAAGATACATACTAATTTTGATGGGGGAATTGGTTCGCCGATAAATAACGCGATTGAAAATCTTGGATTCGGATATAAAAGAACAAAAGTTGGCAATGATTTCTCATCGGTAAAGTATATTGATAGAGATAACCATTTAAAATTAAACTTACTTTATCAAGATTTAGAAATTAAACGTATTGAATTTTTTAGTAAATAGCTTTAGGTCTTAAAGTTATAAAAAACGAATGAATAATTTTATTGGGATGAGTGACCTATATGAACAAGATTACTTATTTAAATGAATTAGAAACAGCACTTGATGCGCTACCTAGGCATTTAAGAGATCAAAAAATGTATGAATATGAACGTTATTTTTATGAGCAAGAACTTAATGGCGTTGATGAAGGGGAAATTTTAAAGAAGTTAAAAGACCCACAAGATGTTGCAGCTGAAACAAAAGCTAGAAGTGTTATTGATTATGCTGAATCTAAACCAACATTTGAAAATATTTCAAGAGCTGTTGCTGCTTCATTAAGTTTAGGCATTCTATCTATTTTTGTCATCCTTATACCAGTATCTATAGTTGGATTATTTGTATTAGCATTATTTTTAATATCACTTTTGCTGCTGTTTTGTCCAATTATTTTATTAGCATCAGCAATATCCAGAGGAATTGTGGACTCAATTAGTAATGTATTTTTTGCCATATCATATTCAGGATTAGGATTAGTATTTATCATTGTCATATTTAAGATTTTAGAATACATTTATCGTTTAATCTTAAAATATTTACTTTGGTATATTAAAACTGTCAAAGGAAGCGTTAGAAAATGAAGAAATTCTTTTTTATTGGGCTTTTAGTGTTTGTTGTCTTTTTTACAGCAGCAACCATTATTTGGTTCAGCTATGATAAAAACAAATATGGTACTAAACAATATGATAAAACATTCAAAGACGATGCTTTTGACAATGTATCTATAAATTTGGATAGTACAGAACTTCGTATAAAACGGGGGAATCAATTTAGAGTTAAATATGATGGTGACAATGATATATTAATTAATATAGTAGATAAGACGTTGAAGATTAGTGATAAAAGGTCTAAGACAAGAGGATATGCAATTGATATGAATCCTTTTCATGAGAATAAGAAAACGTTAACGATTGAAATGCCTGATAAAATGATTAAACGTTTAAATCTATCATCTGGGGCAGGAAGTGTTAGAATCAGTGATGTTGATTTAGAGAACACAAGTATTCAAAGCATTAACGGTGAAGTAGTTATTAAAAACTCAAATCTTGACGCACTAGATTCAAAGACAAATAATAGTTCTACTTATATTAGTAAAAGTAACATTAAAAATAGCAATATTAAAGTTGTTATTGGTACGCTACAAATCGACAAGAGTCAAATTAAACAATCCATATTTTTAAATGATCATGGTGACATTGAATTTAAAAACATGCCATCAAAAGTAGATGCAAAAGCTTCTACTAAACAAGGAGATATTCTTTTTAAGTATGATAGTAAACCTGAAGACACTATACTAAAGCTAAATCCGGGAACGGGTGATAGCGTAGTTAAAAATAAAACATTTACTAATGGTAAAGTTGGGAAAAGCGACAATGTTTTAGAATTTTATACGATTGATGGTAATATCAAAGTTGAATAAATAAAGGATGTAAGCACCGATATTAGGAAGCATAATTTCTCTAATATCGGTGTTATTTATTTGTTGGCAAAAGTTAAGTCGGTATCTATATTGCCAGTAAAGTGAGTGATATTAAGGTCTTGACCATCTAACCATGATTTGAAATCTATTATTTCTGGTGGCGCATTTTCTCCCAATGTAAAATATGCAGTTAATGTTTCAGGGTGATACATTGATGTATGGATGGTGCCAGACCAGCTTTTGAATAGTTTACTGTAAATTTCATACTGAGGATTATTGAATAACTTAAATGCTGTAGTCATATCTAAATTATCATTAGTTTGTGAAATGGTACGCGCCAGTCTTTCTTTAGATTCTTTTGTATAATTGCGATTTTCATGTGTTAATATTTCAAAATGATTTGTACATATATTATCATAACGAACATCTATTGATCTCGGCGTCACTTCAACAATTGCATGGTTCAATGATTTGTCCATCAGTATGTAGCTAAATGAGCTTCTGTGTGGTATTTCTTTCAATAATTGTATTGCTTCTGTTACATTTCGGCAATTTTCAAGAATTAGACGACCAATCATATAACATACAAAACCATTTGCTGGTTTCTTCCGGTGCATAAAGTTATAGCCCATAGTTAATCCTGACTCATTCATACCATCCATTCTTCCAGTTACCCTTGATACAGGACCAATTTGAGCTAAACCGCTATCTGTAGGTTGATATAGTAAGTAGCGACCATCATAAGTTGCAGGGTGGTAATCATAATTTCTAACCATGAAGTCTTTGCCTTGAAAGACCGTGCAACCACTTTCTTTTAAATCGGTAAAACGATAATGTCCAAAGTTTAAAATAATTTGGCGTGTTGGCATTTTGAGTATACTTTGTAGTCCCATTAATTCTTCCCATATTTGAGGTGCGTATGTTTGGAATATTTGATAAGTTTCATTTACATCTATATCGAAACGTGGGACACGTTTTTTCCATTCTTTTTCTCGATTTTTTAGAAGAGGTGTTTGTTGAAGCCATTTACCAGTTTTAACACCTAACTCGAAATGTGAACCTCTAAAAGTCATAATATCTGATGTCACTTGTTGCATATCATCGGCCCCTTTCTTTTTAGTTGTAATATATTGTAAATAAATAGTAATCGTATGTATATTGAATGTCATGTTAAATAAAGTTATATTTTACTAAATGAAATATAAAATTGTTTGAGGTGATTTCTCGGTGTATAAGACTTATCAATCAGTTAAAACATATTTTTATAGATGGTGGGGATATTAAGTTAAAAACTTAAAATCATCTTATCATAAATAACAATCTTAAGTTAGCATTCACGATAATAGTCATTGTTAACATTAGCATATAAGGTCATGTCACGTTGAAACAGAGGTTCCTCGGCATTTTTGAAAATAATCATTAGCTTGCTCGCTATATAATTTGATGAATATATTTCGTAAAAGTGGGTATTTATTTAATGATTATTCTATATATGATAGTATAATGAAATGTAGATAGGTATTTAATTTAACAGAGGTGAAATTGAGATGTGGAATTTTATTAAATGTGTGTTTAAATTCGTATTTAGCTTAGTTGCTATTACAACATTAGTTGCTGGTGTTGGTGTAGTAGCATTTGCTTATATCTTTAAAAAAGATTTTGAAGATATTGAAAGAAAAACTAAAGAAATTATTTCTGATATTGAAAGTAAAAATAACTAATAACATTTAGAGGCTGGGACATAAATCCCTAAAAAACAGCAG
>NZ_KV839120.1:7107-8144 GCF_001838845.1 Staphylococcus sp. HMSC36A10 | reverse complement strand
TCTTTTTCACGCCTTGCCAACCTGGTACGATATGTCCGTGAAAGTAATAAGTGCCGTTTACTACATGGATATGTGCCACTCCTTCGTTATCCTGATACAGATATCTCTTAGAGCCGAAAAATTGGTTTAAGTATTCTTTGCGTGCGTTATCTGTTTTTGGCATTTATGCTTCCTGCCATTTCGCAAACATTTGGTCATAAGTAACATCGAACCAGTACGGATCACGTGAATGTTTCTGTGGTACATTAAACAAATGTGGCTTCTTTCTTCTTAGCTCGGCCTCTTTGCGTCGTTGCCTAGCCATTGCGCGTTCTTTGCTCTCTCGTTCCATAATTTTGGATAACACGATTTCTTTATACTCAGCTAGGCGCATGCCATAAGGTGCGTTTAAGGCTTCTAACAACGCCCAGCCACCTCGTACTCTTTTCGCAACCATTCCTGGAGTTAAACCGTTCTTTTTTATCAATTCATTTTCATGTTCGGTAAATTTATATGGTTTACCGTTAATCTTTACGATACTCATTTATTCCACCTCTATATATGCATGTCTTATTGTTATGTTGTCATACTTTAGTAATTCATCCGGATTGTCATCTAAGCGCTTTGCTAGCATATCTTTTTCATCATCCACATCATCGAAATGATGATATTCAACTTCTGTAGGTATTCTTATATCAATCGTTGCATTTATATATGCTTGTTGTTGCATTAAATCACTTCATTTCTCTTTTTCTTTTACGTCTGACTTTCACTAAGTCCTCATATACCATCCATTCTTGACCTGTGTATTTAGGCGCTTTACATATCCACGTTAAATTCACATCTCTATACTGATATCTGAATATCTTCGCTTTGATGTTGGCAACTTCAGTCGCCTTACCTTTAACGTCTATAACTTCAACCAGTTTCCCTTCCTTCCACAAAGAGAAATCGGCTATATACGTAATCGGTCTTTGTTTCCCAAATTTAGGTTGTAGTTCGAATTTAGGTTGTAGTTCGATACGATCATAGTTAGTGCCATTCATATTACTTTCTAA
>NZ_KV839120.1:1464-7007 GCF_001838845.1 Staphylococcus sp. HMSC36A10 | reverse complement strand
TTGTACTCAACTTTCTTAGCGTTGTATTTACTCATCGTCCACCTCTAAATATCAAATATCGTTGCTTGTAAACCTAGCTCTTGCTCATATAGAAGCCCGTGAGCGCCTTTGAAGCGTTTTAGGTCACTATCAGTCATAATTTTCTTTTCGTCGCTGAAATGGGCTCCTGAGAGCGAATAAACTTCATTTACGTTGTCTTTATACTTGATGACCTTAATATCTTCCGTGCCATCTTCTCGGTATAAGTAATATTTTTCTTTCGGCATTTTTTAACACTCCTTAATATTCGACGATAGCGGATCTTTCTTCTTTTTCTTTCAACTTATCATCAATAAGTTTTTTAAGTTTCTCTTGGTCTCCGTATGCAAAATCAATCATCTTTTGAGCATATACATCTCTACAATGTAATATTTCTTTTATATTTTGTTTTGTGATTACCACGCATCTCGCTCCCTGAAATCGTCTCCGATTACTCTTACTTTTCTTGCATTGTGTTTCATTCTTGAATTGATACGTTGCCAGTTCATATTTTGATTTAGTTCTTTATCACTAAAGTTAGTTGTAAAGATGTTGTTTTTACCTACTCTGTTATCAACAATGCTGAAAAGTTTGTTTAAAGTGTGTTCTGTGTTCTCTACACCCATATCATCTAGTACAAGTAAATCAATATCGCTTAACAATCTGACTAACTCATCTGTAGTCTCAACTGCATTTTTGTTGTATGTCGCTTTGATACGATCCATCAACATTGGTATATGCATAAAAGCAACTGTATGCCCTTTAGCTTTAACTGCTTTTGCGATAGCGTATGCTAGGTGGCTTTTACCAGTTCCATATGAACCTTGAAATATTAATGATTTTGGTTCTTTTGTAGAGAAACCCTGTACATACTCTATTGCTGATTGTTTAGCGTGTACTTGTTTTTCGTTTTGTGGTTTGTAGTTGTTGACTGTTGCATCTCTTAAAGACGGATTAACATTTGATTGATTGAATATGTTGTTTATCTTCCGTTGCTTGTTTCGCTTATATTCCTCATAGATTTCACATTTGCAACCGTCTTTATACTCGTAACCATCCGGGTGTTTTTTAGTAGCAGCGAACTTATATAAGTTATATTCACTTCCACATCTCTCACATTTCAATCCTTTTTCGACATGAGTAGGTTGATATTTTTTCAAACTTTCGTTTATCTTTTCACTGAATAGTGGTTTCATAATATCCCCCCTAATCCCAATAACTTTCGTCGTACTTCATACGTTCTAATTGATCCGTGCCAGTTGGTTGTATTTTTTGATTGAGGTACCCCTCAAATTTACTGCCAAAAAGTGTTTCTGGTCTAAGGTATTTATCGCTATCCGTGTTTAACCATTCAGCTGTTTTGATATCAATCACCTTTTTAAAATCCTCCAACCTAAAATCTTGATTCCATCTTGCTTTAATAAAATCTTTTGTTTTAGCTGTATTATGTTTAAAATGCTTTCCTGCTTTTTTATTTAAGTATTCGATAATTTCTTTATAGGGAATGGAAGACACCGTCGGGTTGCCCGACAATATACTTCCTTCGTTATTAGTATTGTTATTATTAGTTAAATCATTATTAGTACTATTATTATTAGTAGTATGCGATTTACCATTAACGGTTTTTCCATTGTTGGTTTTACCGTTAACGGTTTTTCCAACGTTGGAAAATCGAATGTGGTGCGGTTGCTCATATACTAAGTACTCATAACCATTTAACCTACCACTCTTATCACGTTTTCTACTACGTTGAATATATCCAATTTCTTCCAGTTCCTTGATTCCACTCTTTAAACCGCTAAGTCCATCAGTTGAATGTTGCTCTAGTTCTGTTTCGTAAATTTGCCAGTTATCAGGTCGACTTAACAAATAAAGTAGAATACCTTTAGCCTTCCAACTTATATTAGAATCATGTATAAAATCTTTGTGTACTGTGACAAAGTTGCCTGATTCTTTGTAAACTCTAAATGTTGCCATTTCGTTATCTCCTTTCTGCTATAATTTTGTTATCGCTACTGCGTTAGATTGGGGGTGAAATATAATGTATAAGGACTATTCTTCGTTAGTACAATTTCAGTTAGACAAAATTACTAAAGTGCCTGATATTAAAGTAAATATACCTACTCCAGCTCTAAAACTGACTAACATCGAGCATTTAACAACTCTTAGTCGTACTATAAATACTTTGGAGCGCCAAATTAAAGTTGCTACAAGCTTTTCTAACAGCCCTTACCTTAGAAAAAATATTGAGATTGCTCGTAAAATTTCAGAGCGTAGTTCCGTTATTCAAAATTTACCTAAGTTAAATATAGAGAAGATAAAAAGCGCAACCGAATTAAAACCCATTAATATAAAAATCCCTGAATTTTCAAACTCATTATTTTCTGAAGAAACCTCTGACTTTGTTAAAAAATCTATAGATGTAGATAGCAATACTATAGATACGGCTTTCAGCCTTTTGCGTTACGAATATGTCAAAAACACGCTTATTAACGCTAAATCTATCCGTCGAATCAAATGGGAACCTGTAACGGCCGGGTTCGGAAAACACATGACACAAGTACAGACCTATAATGTTCAAAGTGATTCTAATAAGAACAAAGAAATCCAAGAGTTATCACACCCGCTTTCTGAATTAATAACATTGTTATTTTTAGATAATTTATGTGAAGATTTAAAGCCTTTTATAACTTTTCTTGCAAATGAACTTTTGCCTTTTATGCCTTCCGGAATTCGAAACACCATGTTGTTATTCATAATTTTTATAGTTGCTCGTAATAAGTTAGACAAAGGTTAATTTTGAGTTTGTCAATCACATTCCTAATCCCTTCCGCCAAGATGACGATTAGGAGTGTGGTTTTTATTACTCTTAGTCTATTCATTCATTTTTCTCTCCTTTCAGCATTTTGTTGAGCTTCTCATCAACTTTTATCCACGAGTCATGCAATTGATATTTATCATCAAACGACTTAACGCCAATCGCATGTTGCTCGTTGTGATGTTCGCGACATAACGCTAATACATGTTTGTCATAGTGATTCATCTTGTTTCTGTTCATACCTCTGCCAACTGCTTCATAATGCGCTAAGTCTGCGTGAGGCTTTCCGCATATTACACAGTTGCGGTTGATTGTAGCCCAATATAATAGTGCTTTATCTTCGCTTAACAACTTGCTTGTTTCTATGCTCATAGGTATTTGATGATGAAACATAAACGCTATAATCAGTTCTATTAACTCCTTTGCGACTTTCATTGAACAGTCGCGCAGACTGATTTCTTCATAACCTTTCATAATTTCCAATTCTGTTTGTAATAATTTTCTAATTGATTCCACCGGTTCTCCCCAGTGAAGTTCTATATCTCTACACATTGCGAATATTTTTTTGCGTTGTTCTATAGATAGTTTTTTATTATCCGGAACCTCTACTTCTGCTTTTAGTGGATATCCGTTTTCTAGTAAGTCAATGTGACTTTGTTCAAGTTCAACACCAGTAGCAACGACGGAATAAGTGCCGTCATTGTCTTTCTGGTATCTTGTAATGTATTGCATTTAAACCACACCTTAAAACGCTAAATCTTGGTCGTCATATCCAAATTGGCCACTGCTTTCAAATGGATTGCTTTGTTGAGACATTGATGTTTGTTGTTGTGCCCCGTTATTTTCTTCAGCTTTTTGCTTATCTGTCTTCGGAATAGGTTTGTTAACAACATCATCGCCCTTTTTGTAAGGTTTAATAAATGAAAAATCCGTAAAATACTTACCTTCATCTTCATTGAATTTCCATTTCAATACCAAGTGACAAAACTTACCAATAAGATCATTGGTATCAAAATCTAAGCTAGGAAGATTTAACTTAATACCTAATCGAGTAACTAATTCAATCAATTGTTTTTCTTGGAAATCATATTTATACGGCGGTACAAATTGATTATGTTTATATTGTTTGCCTTCATCATTTTCAAATACGATTGTGAAATATCTATTTTCTCTATCATTGAATTCAATATTTTTAACTTTCACTGTGAATTCTCCAGCTTGAAACCCTGCTGAGCCGTTATAAAACTTTTCTTGATTTGTTTCTTTAGTAAATTGCGCTTGTCCTGTGATTTTCATAATTAAATACCATCCTTTTAATTAATTTTTAGTTTCCATTTCTAATTGCTTCTACTACGTCCGTAATGCTAGGATTTGCAAATTTCTTATTGTTAATTGTTATTGAAGGTGAATGTCTAATCTTTGTTTCAAACGTATTAGAAGGTTCAGCGTTTAGAATATATCTAGCTTTCTTTTCTCCGTTATCATCAAATTCTTCAATCATTGCCCTAGCTAACACATCACTTTGAGAAGTAATAGCTTTTTTAATTTGTTCTTGCGCTTCAATAGTGATAGTAGGGTTGATAGTGCTACCTTCATCATCTTTATCTTTGTTGATACCTTCATGACCTGTAATAACAAAGTGGAATTTGTATTCTTCTTGAAGTTTTCCTATTAATCTGTACATACTGACAATTCGTTCAGCAACTTCTCCCCAATCATTAAACGTTGGTTTTTTAGACTTATTTTTCATCACATCATTCAATGTCATATCTCTAAGTTTTTGAATAGTTTCAATAACTACAACATTGATTTCTTGTCCGTTTTCTCTCATCTCCTGTAAAATTTGAGGTAAAAAATTTACAACATAAACAAAGTGTTGATAGTTCTCGATTTCTACGTCTGATCCTTCGTCAGTAACCGTTGTTCCACCTTCGTTAATGTCAATGACGAAAGCGTTTTTATCTCTTGTAGCAAACGTGGTTTTTCCTGAGCCAATTTTTCCGTATACTGCAAATTTATAGAATTTCCTTTTATTTTTCTCAGCGATATTATTTATCTTTAGTTTTTTGAGTATGCTTACTTTTTCTTGTGGTTCTTGTTTTTCCTCAGTCATGTTCTACCTCCTCATACTCAATTGTTTCTGTCACTGTTTTCTTGATTGCTTTGTGCTTAAACATATCAATAACAGTTTTGTCTAGTCCGTCGAATTCTCTTGCGTCTCGCATATCAGTTGAATACTTCACTGTATCGTTCACTTCGGTTGGTCGGTTTGTAATAAATAGATTTTCATCTTTATGCTTGATTAGATAAGTTACAGTCTGCTTCATAGCGACCTCCTACCATCTCATGACTAAGTTAATTAGTCTGTCCTGTTCGTCTGTGTTCTCTTCAATCCATTCATCTATTGCTTGGTTAAATAAGTCTGATGCCATATCTAAGTCATTCTCATCTACGACATAAGCATGTTTAATTGGTACGTTGTTCATATCTTTAACTTGTATTGATATGCCCATATGACCTTTTAAAATGAATAGCTTAAAATCGAATCCGTTAACATGAATATTTTTGCGTATGATTTCGCCTATTTCGTAATACATCTTGACTTCCTCCGTTTTTCGTTTTATATTGAACATGAATTTTTTCTTAAGTGTTTGATACTGTTACTTGCTCCAACAAGTAGCAGTTTTTTTATTCTTCATAAAAGTAT
>NZ_KV839120.1:0-1364 GCF_001838845.1 Staphylococcus sp. HMSC36A10 | reverse complement strand
AGTTTTTTTATTCTTCATAAAAGTATTCCTTATAAAATATGAATGTCGCTATACTTGCGAACCCTGCAATTGACCATGCTGTAGTGAAGTACAGCAATGGCATAAGTACAATCGCTAAGACTGTGAAGCACAGTACTGCTAATAGGTAGCTTTTATAAATGTTACTCATTTTCTTTTTTCAACGCCTCCATTATTCTCTCGTCTGACAAGCCGTGATAAGGGAATTTTTCTCTAGCTAATTGGACTGGTATTCTGCCTCGTATCGCAATGTACCCTTCGTCTTCAAGCTCTTTATTCAGTTCTCTTATTATTTGTCCTGCTTTGGATTTTGAAACAGATAAAATTACCGCAAGTTCTTTAGCTTGCAAACTATTTTTTATCATATCTTTTTCTCCTTTTTATTTTTGTGTTGTGTATAATTTAGTTATCTCCTAGTGAAAGGAGGTGATAACTATGAATAATATAAATCTCACTCAACGACAGTTAGATTTAATAAAGAAAAATCAAGCTATCTTGTCTAAATTGCCTGTCGAAGCTTACGCTAAAGCCGCAAATACTATGAATAATTCGTATGTTATGAACGCTCTGGAAATTCAATCGACGGTTAATAATGTTATGAATAGCATTAGAATTAACCAATCGAAATTATCTAATTGGGCTTCCTATATGCATCAAGTAACTAAGAATCATCCAATGTTCAAATCTAATTTATTTTCTAATGAGGTTCTTAATAGTTTTATAAAATCTACGAGCATTCCTAAAAACGATATTTTGAAAATGTCTTATGCTCTTAGAAATTTGAATGTCGATGTAGCTAATAGTTCTACCTTTATTAAATCCATCAATCCTGCCCATCCAGTAGAGCAAAAACAACATGAAAGCAATAATTACAGCGGTAAAAAAATTGTCGACATAATGCATATTAATCACTCCAGTTTAGGTTTTATTAATGCTAGTTCTGTAGGTGTAAGCGGTAATGCTATTTGGGACTTTTTATTAAAGTTTATTAATAACGAACCAATAAATACTCCTTTTTATATTTCGGTACTTTTTATAGCGTATTTTTGCTATCTATTAACCAGTTTTTCAAATTCAAATGATGATTAGTTGTCGGATTTATCGATTAATCTCTTTAAGCAACTCTGCAACTGCTCGCAACAGTTCAGGGTTGTTTCTTGTTTCTAAATTACTGTTTGCATGTTTTAGTAAATTGAGTTTTAATTTACTTTTTTCTTTAGCGATTCTAAATTTTTGTAACATTTGTAGTTCCTCCTTTTAAGATGTTTGTTTTTCTCCTAAAAACTTGTTAACAAAGTATTGTTGTCCTTTACCTGTTACTTTTGGCGTCTTACTAATTGATGTGT
>NZ_KV839119.1:0-210 GCF_001838845.1 Staphylococcus sp. HMSC36A10 | reverse complement strand
TATTTCTTTTCATTTTCTTTTAAAAATTTATATAAATTATCATACTTTTCTTTTTGCGCTCGATATTCAAAGCCACTCAACACTGTACCAACTAAAGTACTCATATCATCGCCTTTATCCTCACTTCTTAATGAGCTATCACTGTCAATAATTGATTTATCAAATGGAATACTCGCATTAAATACGATATCGTGGTCATCACAATGCACG
>NZ_KV839118.1:3132-3477 GCF_001838845.1 Staphylococcus sp. HMSC36A10 | reverse complement strand
CTGAATCGCTATCTGAGTCTGAATCACTGTCTGATGTATCTTCTTCGAAGTATCCGTTATCAAGTGTGAAATCATCATGATCCGTAATTGTTACGTCAACTTCGCCACCATCTGCATCTTTATCATCTTCAGTTGTATTTGTAACTGTTTGTGTTAAGCCAGCAGGCTTTTCAAAAATAACTTTGTATTTACCGCTATCTAAATTATCGAAACGATATTTACCATTTTCATCTGTTTTAGTTGTTCCAATTACTTCGCCTTTTTCGTTTTGCAATGTAACTGTCACATCTTTAATACCTTTTTCAGTTGAGTCTTGTTTGCCGTCTTTATTACTGTCGTACCAAA
>NZ_KV839118.1:0-3032 GCF_001838845.1 Staphylococcus sp. HMSC36A10 | reverse complement strand
TGACACCTGTTGTTGTTAAACCATTAGAATCTTTATCTTCAGCTGTAGTATTTTTAACCGTTGGCGTGTAACCTGCTGGTGTTTCAAATTCTACTGTATAGTTACCATTATCTAAATCTGTAAATTTATATTTACCCGAGGCATCAGTAGTAGTTGTACCAATCACTTTTCCAGTACTATCTTTCAAAGTAACTTTAACATCTTTGATTCCTGGCTCATTTGCATCTTGGATACCATCTTTATTTGTATCTTCCCATACATAGTCACCAAGATTATATTTAGGTTCTTTATAAAAACCAGTGTCTAAAGACATATCATCTTTACCATTAATTTTAACAGTTACAGAACTACCATTTGAGTCTTTTTCACCATCAGTTGTTCCATTTACTTTTGTTGGAAGATATCCAGTTGGCGTTTCGAATTTAACTGTATAAGTTTCTCCGTCTTTCAAACCACCGAATTCGTAATGACCTTTAGCATCTGTTCTTACTGATTTTGTAGTACCGTCCGGGTAAGTTAATGTAACTAAAACGTTTGCCATTGGTTTTTCTTTTGAATCTGTACCTTGAACACCGTCTTTATCAACGTCTTCCCATACATAGTCACCAATTTTGTATAACTTTTCTTCAGGTTTAACAGTACCGTCGCCACCACCAGAGTCATTAGAAGTTACGATGAAGTTTGAATATCCTGCATAATTATAATAACCATATTTATCAGTTGTTCTCATACTAGTACCTTGGGCAATATCTAGTTCGCCATCTGATGTAGGTGTATATTTACTAACAACTTTGATAATATAGGCTGAATTAATATCACCAAAATCCAATGTTGCTACATTATTACTAAATGATTTTTTATTATCAAATTGACTTGTTACATCTTCGTATTGACTAAAATCATAGATTCTATTACTTTGAGGCAATTGTTGATCAGAGTTAACTTTATAAACCTTTATTTCTGTATTTTGGTCAATAATGGTGCTACCATTTCCTAGTTTAATATTTCCATAATCATCTACTTGACTACCAGCTATATCAACTTTAGTGTTGGTTGCTGATTTTTTCAATGGGTTAACATAAATTTGTTGTTCAATAGTTTGCTTATCTTCATCTAATTTTGTAAAGATAGATTGAATGTTTGAATCACCATGGACCATTGGATCTTGATAATCAACAGTGACATTTTGGCTTGTTTCTTTACCTGCTGTAGCAAATGTTAAATTCAAACTTGTCTCATTTGGAACTGTTTTTTTATCAATATACGAATATAGAGTTAAGCGTGATTTTATATCTTCATATTTATCTACATAGTCTGTAAATGTATATGTGATTTGCTTAGTTGCTTTATCAAATGTTCCTTTAGCAATGACCTCTCCTGATGGATCAGTAATATCGATAGGATCATTTTTATCTGTTAAATCCGAAGGAATTACATTCTTATCATAATTAATCGTCATTGTATCGCCTTTTTTGACTTTATTGTCAATTGTAAACTCTGTATCATATTCAATATCTTTACCGTCATGCGCTGCTGCCACATTATCTTTACCATCGCCAACTTTGATTGTTTGCTTCGTCACTTTGATTAAATCATTAACATTGTTTGAAGCAACTGCTGCTGGTTGTGCAACTGCAAAGCGCATTTTTGCGTTTACACGTTTTGGTGCAACACTTGTTGGAGCTGTAGCAACTGGTTTAGTTGAACGATTTGTATTGCTATCATTTCTAACTAATTCTTTTAATTTCTCAGGATTATTTTTAAGTTCTTCTTTTGACACATTTACTGGTTCTTTTGGATTAGTTGCATCTGTAACTTGATTGTCTACTTTTGAAGGCGTTGGTTGCGGTTGTGAATTTTCAATATTTGTAGATTCTTGAGGTGTAGTTGGTTTTGTTTGAATTTCACTTGTAGATGGTTTTGTAGTTACATCGTTATTTGTATTATTTGGTGCTTTCTTCTCTTCTAAAATAACAGATGTATCTTCTGTTGCAGTTTTATCAGTTGAAGGTTTAACATTTTCTTTTTCAATGTTTTGAGGCTTAGTTTCAGTTGTAGCTGTAACGTTATTTTGCTGTTTTTGAGTACTTGATGAAGTTGATTCTTCTTTAGCTTCTGGTTGTGGATCAGTATTTGTTTCTTTCTTAATTGGATTTGTTGAATTATTTTCTGTTGTCGAATTATTTTCAGTTTCCGACACTACTTCTTTATTATCACTAGTCGTTGCATCATCTTGTTTTGCATTTTCTGTACTAGTGTTTTCAGCAGCTTTAGCTTCTTGGTTCCCTAGACCAAAAATCAATGTCGTACCTACTAAAATCGATGCAGTTCCTACAGTATACTTTCTAATCGAAAATTTGTTTAAGCGATTTGAAATCATACCCTTTTTTGTTATTGCCTTTTTATTATCCCTGTTAATCATATAAATCTCCTTTAAAATATCAATATTTGCAAAAAATTAATATTTTTACATATAAAAATTTGTATTCCCATCGTAATACATTTTTAGATAAAGCACAATACTTTAAATAAATTTATTTATCTAAGACTGTTATTTTACACTTTGGTTTGAATAAATTAATTCTAGTAATTTTTAATTATTCGTTTGTTTTTTATATCAATTGTTTTAAATGGTTTGATACTGTGTTTAATTACTTTTCTTATTCGTTTGTACTTTTAATGTAAAGATGAATTAAATTTATGTTGATTTATGTTATATTTTTTAAAAAATTGCACTATTTAATCTCAAACATAAGATACATTTCATAAATTTTGAAATAAAAAACCAGGCCTCACGGACCTGGTATAAGCTGTATTATTTATTTTGTTTTTTACGACGACCGAATAACAATAATGATCCTAATGCTGCGAATAATCCGCCAAATAACGTTGCGTTATTTGAGCCGCTATTTTCATTACCTGTTTCTGGTAATGCTTTTGCTTTATTGTGATGGTCTTTAGTAGTACTCATTGGTTTAACAGGTGTGTGCTTACCTGCATCTGAGTCTGAATCACTGTCTGAATCTGAGTCG
>NZ_KV839117.1:94074-209031 GCF_001838845.1 Staphylococcus sp. HMSC36A10 | reverse complement strand
TACTGCTGTTTATTAGGGATTTATGTCCCAGCCTTAACATAATTCTAACCTAGACAATTAAGATTAGATTGAATCGCATGATTCATTTATTTAGCTTTGTAACCAATCATATTGATTAAATCTTTAGGGTGGCTATATGGTGGTGCATAAGCCACTTCAAACTCAGTTAACTCATCTACAGTTAGATGGTTCATCATTGCCATCGATAGTACATCAATACGTTTATCTGCACCTTCTTTTCCTACTGCAGCTGCTCTTAAAATCTGACGGTTTGAAGTGTCATAATATACCCTTAAGTGTAAAGGGGAATTTCCTGGGTAATAATTCGCGTGTGCACCTTGAGTGACTTCTACCATTTTATAGTCAAATTGCTTTAGTTCATTTGGTTTAACGCCGACACTCGCAAATGTATAATCAAAGAACTTCACAATATTGTTGCCTAAGAAGCCTTTGAATTCAATAGTGTCATTTCCAGCAATTTGTTCGGCAACAATACTTGCTGCACGGTGAGCGCCCCAAGCTAAAGGAACACTAGCCGGTAGATCGACATGTCGATAATGTGATGTTGCAATATCGCCTATTGCATAAATGTTTGGAACATTTGTTTCAAATTTATCGTTTACCGGTATGAAACCTTTTCGATCAAGTTTGATATTTGAACTTTCGATAAATTTTGAATTGGGGTGAGTACCGACACCTTCAATAATCATATCGTAATGTTCAACTTTTCCTGATTTAAATGTAATTTCATTTCCATTGATAGCATCAATTTCCTCATTTAAACGGTATGGAATCTCCCGCTTATCTAATTCATCAAGTATAGGTTGATTCATGTCAGCATCCATTAATTTATTTATCTTATCAGATCGATGAATTAAAGTAGGGTGTAAACCACGTTCGTAAAGATTTTCAAGAACTTCTAATGAAACATACCCTGCACCTACAACTAATACTTTATCAACTTGATTTGCTTTGATGAATTGATCGATAGCATCAGTGTCTTCTAAATTTCTAAGTGTAAATGTAATATCACTTTCAAAGCCAAGGCTATTTGCACTTGCACCAGGGCTTAAAATGAGTTTATCGTAAGATTCTTCAAATTGTTCGTTGGTCTTTCTATTTAATACAGTTACAGTTTGTCTTTCATCATTGATTGCAATAACTTCATGATAAGTTTTTACTGTAATTTGCTTTCTATCATAAAATTTTTCAGGTGTATACGCTAAAGCATATTTTCTATCTTCAACAACTTCGCCAATGACATAAGGCAATGCACAATTAGCAAAGCTCATATCACGATCTTTTTCAAAAATAATAATGTCACTTTCTTTATCTAAACGTCGAATTTGGCTGGCACATGTTGCACCGCCAGCGACTGCTCCGACTACGACTATTTTGGGCATCGTAACTTACCTCCTATTGTTTTAAAATATTATAAAATGATTAGTTATAAATTAACAGTAATATCTAATATTTAAATTAAAGAAATCATTCAAATATCGACCAATGCCATCTTCATTATTGTTGAATGTAATATTGTTCGCTACATCTTTAAGTTCTTGCAAACCATTTTCCATAGCAACACCATGGCGGGCGTACTCAATCATTTCAATATCATTATCTTCATCACCGAATGCAATAATATTATTTCGGTCAATATTTAAAAATTGTCTAACTTGCTCAATGCCTCTTGCTTTATTAATACCAAGTTTTACAATTTCAATGACAGGGAATGGTGCGCCCCAGCGTCGATGCTCAATATGATCGGCATAAAAATGAGTAAGCATATTTTTGATTTCAGGTATTTTACTTTCTTCGGCTTCAATTAAAATTGAGGTAGGGGATTCTTTCAAGTGGACAAGTAAATTACCAGTTTGAATTCTTGGATTACCCATTGAAAAACCTTCAAATAATCTTGGATCATGATTGTTAATGAAAACATAATCTTTCACTTCTGCTATAATATTCGATACTTGATATTGTTGTAATCCTTGAATAATGTTTTGTGCGATGCCTAAATCTAAAATTTCATGGCAAGTTTTGAAGTTTTTATCTTTAGGGTGATGTACGTAAGCGCCATTAAAATTAACAATTGGTGTCGTTAAATTTAATTCATGATAATACATTTGACTTGCACGATAAGGTCTGCCAGTCGCAATCATAATTTGGTGTCCACGTTGTTGTAATTCATTTAATACTTGTTTAGTATATGATGAAATTTCTTTGTTATCGTTTAATAATGTTCCGTCTAAGTCTAGACATATTAAATGTGGTTGCATATCTCTCTCCTCATAAGTTGCTTAGTTCATATAGATACATCATAGCATTTTATTGGCGTTTTGTCGGATATTTGATATATTATGAATAATATGACATTAAAGAGGTGATATGGATGGAAGAGGCATTGAAAGATAGTATCTTAGGTGCATTAGAAATGGTAATTGACCCTGAATTAGGAATTGATATCGTTAATTTAGGTTTAGTATACAAAGTGAATGTTGATGATGAAGGCGTATGTACAGTTGATATGACTTTAACATCAATGGGATGTCCAATGGGACCTCAAATTATTGATCAAGTTAAAACAGTATTAGCAGAGATTCCTGAAATTCAGGATACTGAAGTGAATATCGTATGGAGTCCACCTTGGACAAAAGATATGATGTCACGTTACGCTAAGATTGCACTTGGTGTGAGCTAACATAAACGTGCATTGCCTGTAGAATTTCTTTTAGAAATTCTCTGTGTTGGGTCCCCGCAGTCAATATAACATTGTAGAGTATAATTCATTGTGAATAAGCTCCCTTCAAAGTAGACATTGAAAAATGAAAATTTTGAAGGGAGCCTTATTTATGTTCTAGGTTCTGATTTCATTTTGAAAATTTATATCTAACTTGTTTCAAAAAATATGAATTAAGACAGTGACTTGCACTTCCAAGAGTGCACAATTCATTTTCTAGTTGAATATTTTCTTGAAAATTTTTATAATAAATTGAATTTATATTACAGTTATATTACAATACATAATACTTCATAGTTTTTAAGTTGCCGAGTTGCATTACAAATTGGATTTCGAAGTAAGAATCATCATTGGTAATTTTTTTAATTTAACAGTATTTTAGTCAATATGATTTTGATGATGTCGTAATTCAATAATATACATATGCATTTCAATATTCTTTTAAACAGCATAACTAAATTTAATTAAGCATCTAAGAAGAACAGTTTTAAAAGGGAAGAATGCAAAAATGAACAAAACAAAGGGTTTTACAAAGTATAAGAAAATGAGATATATGCCAGGGCTCGATGGTTTGAGGGCAATCGCTGTTCTAGGAATTATTATTTACCACTTAAACAAGCAATGGTTGACAGGTGGCTTTTTAGGTGTGGATACATTTTTTGTGATCTCTGGTTATTTAATTACAAGCTTATTACTCAAAGAGTATGATGACACAGGTATCATTAAATTGAAAAGCTTTTGGATACGTCGTTTAAAACGTTTATTACCAGCAGTCATAGTTTTATTAATGGTTGTAGGGACAGCAACCTTATTATTAAAATCAGATAATATCATTAGGGTTAAACATGATATTATTGCTGCGATATTTTATGTATCAAACTGGTGGTATATAGCAAAAGATGTTAATTATTTTGAGCAATTTTCATTTATGCCATTAAAGCATTTATGGTCTTTAGCAATTGAAGAACAGTTTTACATATTTTTCCCAGTTATTTTGGTTACATTATTGTTAACAATTAAAAAGCGATACAAAATAGGATTTATTTTTTGGGGAGTATCAATAATTTCTTTAGGGTTAATGATGTTTATCTACAGTATTAATGGGGATCATTCACGAGTGTATTTTGGTACAGATACTAGATTACAGACATTGTTACTGGGTGTTATTTTAGCTTTTTTATGGCCACCGTTTAAATTGAAAAATGATCCACCTAAAGTTGTAAAATATGTTATTGATAGCATAGGTAGTTTATCATTTATAGTACTTATATTATTATTTTTCATTATTAATGATGAGACGAATTGGATATATGATGGTGGTTTCTATTTAATATCCATATTAACGTTATTTATTATTGCCAGTGTCGTTCATCCATCTACATGGATAGCGAAGATATTTTCAAATCCAGTGTTAGTATTTATCGGGAAAAGGTCTTATAGTTTATATTTATGGCATTTTGCAGTAATTAGTTTCGTACATAGTTACTATGTAGATGGACAGATACCTGTATATGTGTACTTTATAGATATAAGTTTAACAATTATATTTGCAGAGCTATCATATCGCTTTATAGAAACTCCATTTAGAAAAGAAGGTATTAAAGCTTTAAATTGGCGACCTTCTTATATACCACAATTTATAAGAATGGCAATTGTAGTAACCTTGTTAATTCCATTTATGTTGATTTTAGTAGGTGCATTCAATAAATATGGTAAAGACATTATTGGAGAAAAAGCGAATAGCTTTGATACCACTATTGAAGATAATTATTTAATGCGGATAGCACCAATTGATAACATTCACATTGATGGCTTAGTAAGTGAGAAGAAAAAGGAATCTTCCGACGTATATAATAATATTAAACCTCTTTTAATCGGTGATTCAGTAATGGTTGATATCGGTGAGTCATTTAAGTCATCAGTTCCTAAGTCTAGAATTGATGGAAAAGTAGGGCGTCAATTGTATCAAACCTTACCTTTAGTTAAAGCGAATTATTCACAATATAAAAAATCATCTGATCAAGTCGTATTAGAATTAGGTACAAATGGCGACTTTACTGTCAAACAGCTCGACGATTTACTTAATCAATTTGGAAAAGCCAAGATTTATTTAGTTAATACACGTGTTCCAAGAATTTATGAGGCAAATGTAAATCGATTATTAGCTGACGCGGCGAAACGAAAGTCCAATGTCACATTAATTGATTGGAATAAGCGATCACAAGGACATAGTGAATATTTTGCACCAGACGGTGTACATTTAGAGTACAAAGGAGTCCTAGCTTTAAAAGATGAAATATTAAAAGCACTTAAAAAGAAATAACATATGTTTAATAAGTCTAGTTAATGTGTAACGTAACATTAGCTAGATTTTTTTATTCAAAAAAATATTTACAAATATTAGGAAATTTAAGTGTAAAAGAGTTGATAAATGATTATATTGGGACTATAATATAATTAAGGTCAAAGAAAGTCAAAGTCAAAAGTGCAACTTGACCAACTCTACAAATTAGAGGTGAAATTATATGGATATAAATAAAATGACATATGCTGTTCAAAGTGCTTTACAACAAGCAGTTGAACTGAGTCAGCAACATAAATTACAAAATATAGAAATTGAGGCAATTTTAAGCGCTGCCTTAAATGAAAGTGAAAGCTTATATAAAAGTATTTTAGAACGAGCAAATATTGAGGTAGATCAATTAAACAAAGCTTATGAAGACAAACTAAACACGTATGCATCTGTAGAAGGTGACAATATACAATATGGTCAATATATTAGCCAACAAGCAAACCAATTGATAACTAAGGCTGAATCATACATGAAAGAATATGAAGATGAATATATTTCAATGGAGCATATTTTACGTTCGGCAATGGACATTGATCAAACAACAAAACATTATATAAATAATAAAGTAGAAGTTATCAAAGAAATTATTAAAAAAGTAAGAGGGGGAAATCACGTGACATCACAAAATCCAGAAGTTAATTACGAAGCATTAGCTAAATATGGCCGCGACTTAGTAGAAGAAGTTAGACAAGGTAAAATGGATCCTGTTATAGGAAGAGATGAAGAAATTCGAAATACGATTCGTATTTTAAGTCGTAAAACTAAAAACAACCCTGTGCTCATTGGTGAACCAGGTGTTGGTAAAACTGCAATTGTTGAAGGATTAGCGCAACGTATAGTTAAGAAAGATGTGCCAGAATCATTATTAGATAAAACTGTTTTTGAGTTAGATTTAAGCGCATTAGTAGCGGGCGCTAAATATCGTGGTGAATTTGAAGAGAGATTAAAAGCAGTCCTAAAAGAAGTTAAAGAGTCTGATGGTAGAATTATATTATTTATTGATGAAATCCATATGCTTGTAGGTGCTGGTAAAACAGATGGTGCCATGGATGCAGGCAACATGCTAAAACCAATGTTAGCACGAGGAGAGTTACATTGTATTGGTGCAACAACTTTAAATGAATATCGAGAATATATTGAAAAAGATTCGGCATTAGAGCGTCGTTTCCAAAAAGTAGCAGTTAGTGAGCCTGATGTTGAAGATACAATTTCAATTTTACGTGGTTTAAAAGAACGATATGAAGTGTATCATGGTGTGCGTATTCAAGATAGAGCCTTAGTTGCTGCCGCTGAATTGTCTGATCGTTACATCACTGATCGTTTTTTACCAGATAAAGCGATTGATTTAGTTGACCAAGCATGTGCAACAATTCGTACGGAAATGGGATCAAATCCAACTGAATTGGATCAAGTTAATAGACGTGTCATGCAATTAGAAATTGAAGAAAGCGCACTTAAAAATGAATCTGACAATGCGAGCAAACAGAGATTACAAGAACTACAAGAAGAGCTTGCCAATGAAAAAGAGAAACAAGCAGCACTTCAATCTCGTGTAGAATCAGAAAAAGAAAAAATAGCAAATTTACAAGAAAAACGTGCGCAACTAGATGAAAGTAGACAAGCGTTGGAAGATGCACAAACAAATAACAATTTAGAAAAAGCTGCTGAACTACAATATGGAACAATTCCTCAATTGGAAAAAGAACTTAGAGAATTAGAGGATAATTTCCAAGATGAGCAAGGTGAAGATACAGATCGAATGATTCGTGAAGTTGTAACAGACGAAGAAATTGGCGATATTGTCAGCCAATGGACAGGCATACCAGTTTCAAAATTAGTTGAAACAGAACGTGAAAAATTACTTCACTTAAGTGACATCTTGCATAAACGTGTTGTAGGTCAAGATAAAGCGGTTGACCTGGTTTCAGATGCAGTAGTTAGAGCAAGAGCAGGTATTAAAGATCCAAACAGACCTATTGGTAGTTTCTTATTCCTAGGTCCAACTGGAGTAGGTAAAACTGAATTAGCTAAATCATTAGCTGCATCATTATTTGATTCTGAAAAACATATGATTCGTATTGATATGAGTGAATATATGGAAAAACATGCAGTATCAAGATTGATAGGGGCACCTCCAGGATATATTGGACATGATGAAGGGGGTCAATTAACTGAAGCGGTTCGTCGTAATCCATACTCAGTTATTTTATTAGATGAGGTTGAAAAAGCGCATACTGACGTCTTTAATGTATTATTGCAAATTTTAGATGAAGGCCGTTTAACTGATTCTAAAGGACGCAGCGTTGATTTTAAAAATACTATTATTATTATGACAAGTAATATTGGATCTCAAGTTTTATTAGAAAACGTAAAAGAGACTGGTGAAATTACAGAATCAACAGAAAAAGCTGTTATGACAAGTTTAAATGCATATTTCAAACCAGAAATTTTGAATCGTATGGATGATATCGTATTATTTAAACCATTATCTATTGATGACATGAGTATGATTGTAGATAAAATCTTAACGCAATTAAATATAAGATTATTAGAACAACGAATCTCAATTGAAGTTTCTGATGATGCTAAAGCTTGGCTAGGTCAAGAAGCTTATGAACCTCAATACGGTGCAAGACCATTAAAACGTTTTGTACAACGCCAAATTGAAACACCATTAGCACGTATGATGATTAAAGAGGGATTCCCAGAAGGTACAACGATTAAAGTTAATTTAAATTCAGACAATAACTTAACGTTTAATGTTGAAAAAATTCATGAATAAAATTGAACCAAGAATGTGATGATTAATCGCATTCTTGGTTTTTTAGATTTGAAATTTATTATAATTGTTCATTGGCAATATACTTTTTAAATGATTTAATAAACACCAATATTTCTGGGCTTTCTTTTTTGCTGTATATATATGTAAATGAAATAGGTGCTTGTAAAATTTTCGTGTTAATAACCGAAATATTGTAATCACTATTTGTTGTTATATAAAGAGGCAGGAATGATATACCTTGATTCATTTCGATTAATTTAATTGAAGTATGCACATCATTGATAGATAGAAATTGTGCTTTTTCATAAATATTTAAAATATTATTTTTAAGTGATGACCAATATTCTGGATGGTTATCACTTATTATTTTGTATTTTTCAAATAAAGATGCCTCAGTTAGAAGATGATTATTCTCTTTATTGGGAGCAATCAATACAATTTTACCTTCGCATACTTTTTCAGAATGAACTTCTCTTAGTTTAGGTTGATTTCTGCTAATCCCGATGTCATACGTATGATTATTAATATCTTTTTCAATATTTTCATTTTTGACATGAAGAGAAACATCGATAAAAGGATGCTCGTTAAAGAAAGATTTTAAAAATTTGGGCATAATGAATGTCGCGATATATGAAGACACGACAACATTTAATTTCGATTGAAACATCGTTTTTTTAAGTTGGATATGTTTGATGCCACTTTCATATTGTTCAATAAAACTTTGCGCAATTGGAAGAAATGTATGACCATCTTCAGTCAAGATAATTTGATTTTTATAAGTTTCAAATAGTTTCACATTGAGATGCTGTTCTAAATTTTTAATTTGCTTATGTATAGAAGGTATAGTGAGATTAATTTCTTCACTAGCTAATCGATAGTTTAACGTCTTCGCTAAAATGACAAATGTATAGTACCAATCTAAATTCATGAACTTACCTCTTTCAAAAAAGTTAATAATTCATTAGATAATATTTAATTTTTATTGCATAAAAATAATATTAATATTATATCAGAGGTTATCGAGGGGGTGAAGTAATATGATTCGAATTCAAGATAATACAATAAGGGATGGTATGCAACAAAGTAATGTTCGAAAAAGTCTAATTATAAAAAAAGAAGTATTGAAACAAATTAACAAGTTAAATATAAATTCTGTTGAAGTAGGCATGTGTACAACTATCGAGGATGAATTTAATATTCATCAATTCAGAGACATTTTAAGTCCTGAAAAAGAATTAGTAGTATTGACTAGGCTTAATGAAAAAGAAATAAAAAAAATAGTCAAATTAAAAATTCATAATTTAGTGGTAAAAATACTATTGCCAATATCTGACTTGCATATAAAAGAAAAGCTTAATTTTTCAAATAAATATTATATTCAGAAAATCAAAGACTGCTTGGATATATTAAAGAAAGATAAAAAAAGGAGTAGATATTTGTTTTGAAGATGCAACAAGGACTTCTAGAGAAAAATTGAAGGAATACATGGAAATTATTTCAAAATATCAAGTTAGAACAGTTACCTTTGCGGACACTGTAGGATGTTCGACACCATTAGAATACGGAGATATTTTTAATTACTTTGTAAAAAAATATTCTAACATAATTTTTTCTGCTCATTGTCATAACGATCTAGGGTTGGCTACTGCAAATACATTAGCTGCAATTTTAAATGGTGCGAAACAAATAGAAACTACATTTTTGGGAATTGGTGAGAGAGCGGCTAATGCTCCTATTGAGGAAATAATTACTATTTTGACAAAAAAACAAATAAAAAGTACGGAATTCACTTTACCCGACGTATATAAAACTAGTATTAATATTTCTAAAATTCTCGATTTTCAAATATCAGAAAACAAACCTATAATTGGTGAAAATATATTTAAACATGAATCAGGAATTCATCAAGATGGTACTAAAAAAAATATAAATATGTATCAATATTTAGTTCCTAGTGATTTAGGATTGAAAAATTCACAAGTTGTTCAGTTTCCAATAAGTAATATTTCTAGTAAGAAAATCTTGCACAATAAATTTAAATCAATAGTTAACACTGAAGAAATTGATGAAAATATTTCTTTCTATAAACTTGTGAACAAGTTTTCACCTGAAGTAGCACCTGAAGATACAGTGGATTTACTTCAGATAATAAAAAGGAGGAGTAAAGATGGAAATTTTAAATGATTCTGTAAAAAGTTTTGAAAAACTTTATTTACAATTACAAGATGGTTTTCCAGTGATTGTTCCTACTGATACTAATTATAATTTATGTAGTTTACCTAACAACGATCTTTGTATCGATAAAATATTTGAATATAAAAAGCGATCGAAAGATAAGCCATTATCATTATTTATTGATAAGCCAGAGGATTGGAAATTGTATGGAGATAATCAAAATACGGAAATAGTTGATAAACTAGTTGAAATATTTTGGCCTGGACCATTAAATATTATTTTAAAAAATAAAACAAGCTATAATTATATGCTCAATAATTCAGATAGTATAGCTATAGGATGTGTACAAAATAAAACGATGAGAAGATTTATTTCATATATTAATTCACCTATAGCAATTACTTCAGCAAATATATCTGGAACTGCCGATGATATTTTAATAACTGAAAATGAAGCAATTAAGCACATGGGCGAAAATGTAAGATATATGCTAAGAAGTCAAAATAAAACTAACTATAAAACATCTAGTACGATTATTAAAGTGACAGATAATAAAATTGAATTATTAAGAGAAGGAGATATAAAGTTTGAAGAAATAAAAGAAAGACTAGGTACAGGTATTATTTATGAATAAGTTAATACTTGGGATTTATTTATACCGAATTTTTTCACGAGCATACTTTTATTTACCGTTTTTATTAATTTACTTTTTGATTCAAGGTTATTCCATAATACAATTAGAAATATTAATGGCGTCTTATGGCATTGCAGCATTTTTATTCTCTCTATACAAAGAGAAGTGTTTTAAAATTTGTAACTTAAAAGATTCTAATAAATTAGTTGTTAGTGAAATATTCAAAATCATCGGTTTATTGTTGTTATTATATCAAAATCAATATTTAATTTTAGTAGTGGCACAAATATTATTAGGGTTAAGTTACTCAATGATGGCGGGTGTTGATACCGCAATAATTAAAAGAAATATAACAAATGAGAAATACGTACAAAATAAGTCAAATAGCTATATGTTCCTATCATTATTAATTTCAGGGATTATAGGTAGTTATCTTTATGGAATAAATATTAAATGGCCTATAATAATGACTGGTATATTTTCAATTCTAACAATTATAATTATTCGATGCACATTAGTTGAAAATAGGGAATTAAATTTAATAGGAGAAACAAAGGGAAAGATAAAGAAATTTCTACCAGAAGAGAAGTTTTGGATATTGCATTATTCTTTTTTAAGAGCGTTAATATTAGGATTTTTTATAGGATTTATTCCAATTAATATATATAATGATTTAAAACTGAATAATTTACAATTTATTTCAGTATTAACTTGTTACACAGTTATGGGTTTTGTATCTTCACGTTATTTAACTAAATACTTGAATTATAAGTTTGTGTCAGAAATTTGTTTAGTAATATTTTTAATAATATATACATATCAAAGTTTCATAGCAGTTACTATTTCTATGATATTTTTAGGTATTTCTTCAGGGTTAACTCGTCCACAAACTATAAATAAACTTTCTAGCAGTAGTAACTTAAGAGTGATGCTTAATTATGCAGAAACGTTATATTTTATTTTTAATATCGCATTTTTACTTATGGGTGGTTACTTATATACAATAGGAACTATTCAATACTTAATATTATTTATTTCGTTATTAATTTTTATATATTTAATAATAATATTTTATTTTACAAGGAGAGAGCAACATGAAAATAAAAACTGAATTTAAAGGGAACAATATACCATATGAATACGCAGCAGGTGCAGATGTGAGTGATTCTATTAACGGGAATCCAATTAAGTCATTTCCATTTGAAGTAATTGAATTACCGGAAGGGACTAAATATCTTGCTTGGTCTTTAATTGACTATGATGCAATTCCTGTGTGTGGCTTTGCATGGATTCATTGGAGTGTTGCTAATGTAAGTGTTAGTGGCAATTCAATTTCTATAAAAGCAGATTTATCAAGAACAAAGGGTGACTATGTACAAGGTAAAAATAGCTTTACTAGTGGGTTATTGGCTGAAGATTTTTCAGAAATAGAAAATCACTATGTAGGACCTACACCACCTGATCAAGATCATCAATATGAATTAACAGTTTATGCGTTAGATCATTCTTTAAATTTGAAGAATGGGTTCTACTTGAATGAATTTTTAAAAGAAGTAAATCAACATAAAATTGATCAAACAAGTATTAACCTTATAGGAAGAAAAATTTAATACTAAATATCTCATCAATATAAAAATGTTCAATTAAAAGTACAAAGAAACAAAGGTTTTAATTTATATATTAGGTACGGCGTTCGCTATAATGCAAAGAAGTAATTAAATTTAAGAAATGTAAACTTAGTTATTGTAATGTGAATTTATTTGAAAAAATAGAAAGTATTAACAATTATAGCTTTTACATTAATTAAAATTTATTTTTAAAAACAAGTAAACAATTTACATACTTATAATTTTTGAAACTTTTCAATTTGTGTTATATTGATTTTGTAAGATACTTTAACTCACAAAGGAGAGAGATTATATGAAATTAAAATCATTTATAACTGTAACTTTGGCACTGGGCATGATCGCAACGACTGGCGCTACTGTGGCAGGTAATGAGGTATCTGCAGCAGAAAAGGACAAACTACCGGCAACTCAAAAAGCTAAAGAAATGCAAAATGTTCCATATACAATTGCAGTAGATGGCATTATGGCTTTCAATCAATCTTACTTAAATTTACCAAAAGATAGCCAATTATCATATTTAGATTTAGGAAATAAAGTTAAAGCTTTATTATATGATGAACGCGGTGTAACACCTGAGAAGATTCGAAATGCAAAATCTGCCGTTTACACGATTACTTGGAAAGATGGCAGTAAAAAAGAAGTGGATTTAAAGAAAGATAGTTATACAGCAAACTTGTTTGATTCAAATTCAATTAAACAAATTGATATTAATGTAAAAACTAAATAAACACTTAAAATTATCAAATTCATCATGAAGCATTTAATTTTACAGTGATGATTATAAAATAATTGCCTTGATACAAAGATTACTCGTAAATGACATCTTTGTATTAAGGCTTTTTCTAAATTTAAAAGTGATGGGTTAGAGGTCATTGAGCTTTAAAATATTCAAAATACAAAACATTAATGGCCAAAAATAAAAGCCGCCTTTATCTGGGCAGCTTCAATAATAAGAAAGACATATTTCATTTTATACTAAATAGTTATTGTGATGAATCTTTCGGCGGTTTAATTACTGCAGCAAAAATTGCTGTGAAAATCGTGAACAATACTGCCATGATAATTGGATTCACTACATTTAAGCTGTCTCCACCTACTAGGCTATTAAGTACAAAGTTAACCATTTGCATTAATAATAATGCCCAAAAGAATGTTACGAGGTGTTTCATGTCATTCTACCTCCACTTTAATTATATATATTTTATTTTAAGTGAAAGTTAGAAATTTGTATAGTAACATCTCATATATTTTGACCATATTATACAGTTTAAATAAATGATTTTATCTGAATGGCTATTCTAATTTAAGCGCATTAAAACCAATTTCATACTGAAATTTGACGATAATAAAGCATTAAAATTTTATTAACTAGTCAATATTCCTACCTCTGACTTGAGTTTAAAAAGTAATCTATGTTAAATTAATACCTGGTATTAAAAATTTTATTAAGAAGGTGTTCAACTATGAACGTGGGTATTAAAGGTTTTGGTGCATATGCACCAGAAAAGATTATTGACAATGCCTATTTTGAGCAATTTTTAGATACATCTGATGAATGGATTTCTAAGATGACTGGAATTAAAGAAAGACATTGGGCAGATGACGATCAAGATACTTCAGATTTAGCATATGAAGCAAGTGTAAAAGCAATCGCTGACGCTGGTATTCAGCCCGAAGATATAGATATGATAATTGTTGCCACAGCAACTGGAGATATGCCATTTCCAACTGTCGCAAATATGTTGCAAGAACGTTTAGGGACGGGCAAAGTTGCCTCTATGGATCAACTTGCAGCATGTTCTGGATTTATGTATTCAATGATTACAGCTAAACAATATGTTCAATCTGGAGATTATCATAATATTTTAGTTGTCGGTGCAGATAAATTATCTAAAATAACAGATTTAACTGACCGTTCTACTGCAGTTCTATTTGGAGATGGTGCAGGTGCGGTTATCATCGGTGAAGTTTCAGAAGGCAGAGGTATTATAAGTTATGAAATGGGTTCTGATGGCACTGGTGGTAAACATTTATATTTAGATAAAGATACTGGTAAACTGAAAATGAATGGTCGAGAAGTATTTAAATTTGCTGTTAGAATTATGGGTGATGCATCAACACGTGTAGTTGAAAAAGCGAATTTAACATCAGATGATATAGATTTATTTATTCCTCATCAAGCTAATATTAGAATTATGGAATCAGCTAGAGAACGCTTAGGTATTTCAAAAGACAAAATGAGTGTTTCTGTAAATAAATATGGAAATACTTCAGCTGCGTCAATACCTTTAAGTATCGATCAAGAATTAAAAAATGGTAAACTCAAAGATGATGATACAATTGTTCTTGTCGGATTCGGTGGCGGCCTAACTTGGGGCGCAATGACAATAAAATGGGGAAAATAGGAGGATAACGAATGAGTCAAAATAAAAGAGTAGTTATTACAGGTATGGGAGCCCTTTCTCCAATCGGTAATGATGTCAAAACAACATGGGAGAATGCTCTAAAAGGCGTAAATGGTATCGATAAAATTACACGTATCGATACTGAACCTTATAGCGTTCACTTAGCAGGAGAACTTAAAAACTTTAATATTGAAGATCATATCGACAAAAAAGAAGCGCGTCGTATGGATAGATTTACTCAATATGCAATTGTAGCAGCTAGAGAGGCTGTTAAAGATGCGCAATTAGATATCAATGAAAATACTGCAGATCGAATCGGTGTATGGATTGGTTCTGGTATCGGTGGTATGGAAACATTTGAAATTGCACATAAACAATTAATGGATAAAGGCCCAAGACGTGTGAGTCCATTTTTCGTACCAATGTTAATTCCTGATATGGCAACTGGGCAAGTATCAATTGACTTAGGTGCAAAAGGACCAAATGGTGCAACAGTTACAGCATGTGCAACAGGTACAAATTCAATCGGAGAAGCATTTAAAATTGTGCAACGCGGTGATGCAGATGCAATGATTACTGGTGGTACAGAAGCACCAATTACTCATATGGCAATTGCAGGTTTCAGTGCAAGTCGAGCGCTTTCTACAAATGATGACATTGAAACAGCATGTCGTCCATTCCAAGAAGGTAGAGACGGTTTTGTTATGGGTGAAGGTGCTGGTATTTTAGTAATCGAATCTTTAGAATCAGCACAAGCTCGAGGTGCCAATATTTATGCTGAGATAGTTGGCTATGGTACTACAGGTGATGCTTATCATATTACAGCGCCAGCTCCAGAAGGTGAAGGCGGTTCTAGAGCAATGCAAGCAGCTATGGATGATGCTGGTATTGAACCTAAAGATGTACAATACTTAAATGCCCATGGTACAAGTACTCCTGTTGGTGACTTAAATGAAGTTAAAGCTATTAAAAATACATTTGGTGAAGCAGCTAAACACTTAAAAGTTAGCTCAACAAAATCAATGACTGGTCACTTACTTGGTGCAACAGGTGGAATTGAAGCAATCTTCTCAGCGCTTTCAATTAAAGACTCTAAAGTCGCACCGACAATTCATGCGGTAACACCAGATCCAGAATGTGATTTGGATATTGTTCCAAATGAAGCGCAAGACCTTGATATTACTTATGCAATGAGTAATAGCTTAGGATTCGGTGGACATAACGCAGTATTAGTATTCAAGAAATTTGAAGCATAACTATAAAAATCTTCAGTAACGTTGTTTTAGTTACTGAAGATTTTTTCAGTTTCTTTATACTAAGATGAGCGACAGCACAATCGTCATAATAAAATATAAAATATTTATTAATAATAAGGGGATTATCCATGTAGAAACAAAGTAATGCTCTTTTTTTACCTCTTGTGGGTTGAAAAATGGATCATCAGAGATAGACTTCTTCTTTTTCGAAGATGACATTTGATACTTTAATCTTCTAAAACCATAACTTGTCGCATCAAAAATGCCTTCTTGTACAAGTAAAATCAAAAATATGCTAATAAAAATAATTAATGAAACATAAAACAATATATTTAAATATGTAATGATAGTATGGCTATTAAAAAGCCATATAATAAACGTTAATATTGGCGTTATTAGTGCCATTCCAAGCCATTTTTTCAACATTTGATCACTCCCACTTATAGAAAACTCTTACGCATAGTTTACATTAAAATCAGACATTGAGGAATGATTTTTTAATTTCTTCAGCTTTATTGAAATTCTAAAATCAATCATTCTTCATTAGTTTAAAGCAAAAAAATATTGATATATAGTAAATATTGTATATATAATATTAGTTAAGATTTCAGAAAATTTTGAAGGGAATGGAAATTTAGAAATCGGAATTTGTTAGAGGAGGGGATTAGATGGGGAAATATATTTTCAAACGATTTATTTATATGCTTATTTCTTTATTTATTATTATTACAATTACATTTTTCTTAATGAAATTAATGCCAGGTTCGCCATTTAACGATGCTAAATTAAATGCTGAACAAAAAGAAATTTTAAATGAAAAATATGGATTAAATGATCCTGTAGCTACGCAGTATTTACATTATTTAAAAAATGTTGTTACAGGCGATTTTGGTAATTCATTCCAGTATCATAATCAACCTGTGTGGGATTTGATTAAACCGAGACTACTACCTTCTTTTGAAATGGGTCTTACAGCAATGTTCATCGGTGTGATACTGGGACTTATTTTAGGTGTTGCAGCAGCTACTAAACAAAATTCTTGGGTTGACTATACAACTACAGTTATTTCAGTTATTGCAGTATCTGTACCATCTTTTGTACTTGCTGTACTTTTACAATATGTATTTGCAGTTAAATTAAGATGGTTCCCAGTAGCTGGATGGGAAGGTTTTTCGACCGCGGTATTACCGTCACTTGCATTATCTGCAGCTGTTTTAGCAACTGTCGCCAGATACATAAGAGCAGAGATGATAGAGGTATTAAGTTCAGACTATATTTTATTAGCGAGAGCTAAAGGTAATTCGACAATGCGTGTACTTTTTGGACATGCACTTAGAAATGCTTTAATTCCAATTATTACAATTATCGTTCCCATGTTAGCAAGTATTTTAACAGGCACTTTAACAATTGAAAATATTTTTGGGGTTCCTGGATTAGGGGATCAATTCGTACGTTCAATTACAACAAATGATTTCTCAGTAATCATGGCAATCACACTATTATTTAGCACACTGTTTATCGTTTCTATTTTTATTGTAGATATTTTGTACGGTGTGATAGATCCACGAATTCGTGTTCAAGGAGGTAAAAAATAATGGCTGAAAATAAAAACAATTTGTCGATTAACGACGATCATTCTAATGCAGCTATGACGCATACCTCTGACGCTATCGCATCATCTGATTTTATTATTAGAGAATTAGATTTGAATCAGGAACCTGAAATGCAACGAGAAAGCAAAAACTTTTGGCAAGATGCTTGGGCTCAGTTAAAACGAAATAAGTTAGCTGTTGTCGGTATGATAGGTTTAATTATCATTGTAATATTTGCTTTTATCGGTCCAGTTATAAATAAACATGATTATGCTGAACAAAATGTAGAACATAGAAATCTTCCGGCAAAAATACCTGTATTAGACAAAGTTCCATTTTTACCTTTTGATGGTAAAGATGCAGATGGCAAGGATGCTTATAAAGCAGCAAATGCTAAAGAAAATTATTGGTTTGGTACTGATCAGTTGGGTCGAGATTTATGGACAAGAACATGGAAAGGTGCTCAAATTTCATTGTTTATCGGTGTTGTTGCAGCGATGTTAGATATTTTTATTGGCGTTGTATATGGTGCGATTTCTGGATTCTTCGGTGGACGTGTCGATACGATTATGCAACGTATACTTGAAGTCATAGCATCTATTCCGAATTTAATTGTCGTAATTTTATTTGTATTAATTTTTGAACCATCCATTTGGACAATTATATTGGCTATGTCTATCACAGGCTGGTTAGGCATGAGCAGAGTTGTACGTGGAGAATTTTTAAAATTAAAAAATCAAGAGTTTGTCATGGCTTCGAAAACATTGGGGGCTTCAAAATTCAAATTGATATTTAAGCATATTTTACCTAATACATTAGGTGCTATCGTGGTTACATCAATGTTTACAGTACCTAGTGCTATTTTCTTCGAAGCATTTTTAAGTTTCATTGGTATAGGTGTACCCGCACCTCAAACATCGTTAGGGTCATTAGTAAATGATGGGCGAGCAATGTTATTAATTTATCCACATGAATTATTTATACCAGCAATGATTTTAAGTTTATTAATTCTATTCTTTTACTTATTTAGTGATGGATTACGTGATGCATTTGATCCGAAAATGCGTAAATAAAAGGGGGCATAGCATATGACTGAAAGAATATTAGAAGTAAATGATTTGCATGTTTCCTTTGATATTACAGCAGGGGAAGTGCAGGCAGTGAGAGGTGTAGATTTTTATTTAAACAAGGGGGAAACATTGGCAATTGTTGGTGAATCAGGTTCAGGTAAATCTGTAACAACAAAAGCAATTACAAAATTATTCCAAGGGGACACAGGAAGAATTAAAAAGGGAGAAATTTTATTTTTAGGGGAAGATTTAGCAAAAAAACCTGAAAATGAGTTAATTAAATTACGTGGCAAAGATATTTCAATGATCTTTCAAGATCCAATGACATCTTTAAACCCAACGATGCAAATTGGTAAACAAGTCATGGAACCATTAATTAAGCACAAAAATTATAGTAAAGCACAAGCTAAAAAGCGCGCATTGGAAATACTAAATCTTGTAGGTTTACCAAATGCAGAAAAAAGATTTAAAGCATATCCACATCAATTTTCAGGTGGACAAAGGCAAAGAATTGTTATTGCAACCGCATTAGCTTGTGAACCTAAAGTGCTCATTGCTGATGAACCAACGACTGCATTAGACGTAACGATGCAGGCACAAATTTTAGATTTAATGAAAGAACTACAACAAAAAATCGATACAGCAATTATTTTTATAACGCATGATTTAGGGGTTGTTGCGAATATTGCTGATAGAGTGGCAGTTATGTATGGTGGTCAAATGGTTGAAACAGGAGATGTTAACGAAATATTTTATGATCCAAAGCATCCATATACATGGGGATTATTATCGTCAATGCCTGATTTATCAACAACAAATGACACACCATTACTAGCGATTCCTGGAGCGCCACCTGATTTATTACACCCACCTAAAGGTGATGCATTTGCGAGACGTAGTCAATATGCATTAGATATTGATTTTAAAGTAGAACCACCGTGGTTTAAAGTTTCACCGACACATTTTGTGAAATCTTGGTTATTAGACGCACGTGCACCAAAAGTTGAACTACCCGAGCTGGTAAAACAACGTATGAAACCGATGCCTAATAATTATGAAAAACCACTCAAGGTAGAAAGGGTGTCGTTCAATGAAAAATGATGAAGTGCTATTATCCATTAAAAATTTAAAGCAATATTTTAACGCAGGAAAGAAAAACGAAGTGAGAGCGATTGAAAATATTTCGTTTGATATATACAAAGGGGAAACATTAGGTTTAGTAGGAGAATCGGGGTGTGGTAAATCTACAACTGGTAAATCAATTATTAAACTTAATGATATTACAAGTGGAGAAATTTTGTATGAGGGTATTGATATACAAAAGATTCGTAAACGTAAAGATTTGCTTAAATTTAATAAAAAGATACAGATGATTTTTCAAGACCCATATGCGTCTTTAAATCCTAGGTTAAAAGTAATGGATATAGTAGCTGAAGGTATTGATATCCATCATTTAGCAACTGATAAGCGTGACCGAAAAAAACGTGTCTATGATTTACTTGAAACTGTTGGATTAAGTAAAGAACATGCCAATCGCTATCCTCATGAATTTTCAGGTGGACAACGCCAACGTATTGGAATTGCCCGTGCATTAGCCGTTGAACCAGAATTCATTATCGCGGACGAACCAATATCGGCATTGGATGTTTCAATCCAAGCTCAAGTAGTTAATTTATTATTAAAATTACAACGTGAAAGAGGGATTACGTTCCTATTTATAGCTCATGATCTATCAATGGTGAAGTATATTTCAGATCGTATTGCAGTCATGCATTTTGGGAAAATAGTTGAAATTGGACCGGCAGAAGAAATTTATCAAAATCCATTACACGATTATACTAAGTCTTTATTATCAGCCATTCCACAACCTGATCCTGAATCAGAACGCAGTCGCAAACGATTTAGTTATATTGATGATGAAGCAAATAATCATTTAAGACAATTACATGAAATAAGACCACAGCATTTTGTCTTTAGTACTGAAGAAGAAGCGGCACAACTACGAGAAAATAAATTGGTGACACAAAATTAAGGGGAAGGGGGAAATACAATGACGAGAAAATTTAGAACACTTATTTTAATTTTGATTGCTACAATTGCATTAAGTGGTTGTGCTAATGATGATGGTATTTATTCAGATAAAGGTCAAGTATTCAGAAAAATTTTGTCATCAGACTTAACATCCCTTGATACATCATTAATAACGGATGAAATATCTTCTGAAGTGACTGCGCAAACATTCGAAGGTTTATACACATTAGGAAAAGGTGACAAACCGGTGTTAGGTGTTGCGAAAGCTTTTCCTGAAAAGAGTAAAGATGGTAAAACTTTAAAGGTTAAATTAAGAAGCGATGCTAAATGGAGCAATGGTGACAAAGTGACTGCGCAAGATTTTGTTTATGCTTGGAGAAAAACAGTTGACCCTAAAACAGGTTCTGAATTTGCATACATTATGGGGGACATTAAAAATGCGAGTGATATTAGTACTGGTAAGAAACCTGTAGAGCAATTAGGTATCAAAGCATTAGATGATGAAACATTACAAATTGATTTAGAAAAGCCGGTTCCATATATTAATCAATTATTAGCACTTAATACCTTTGCACCTCAAAATGAAAAAGTTGCCAAAAAATATGGTAAAAATTACGGTACGGCAGCTGATAGAGCGGTATACAATGGTCCATTTAAAGTTGATGATTGGAAACAAGAAGATAAAACCTTACTATCTAAAAATCAGTATTATTGGGATAAAAAGAATGTAAAATTAGATAAAGTGAATTATAAAGTTATTAAAGACTTACAAGCCGGTGCATCATTGTATGATACTGAATCAGTAGATGACGCAGTTATTACTGCAGATCAAGTAAATAAATATAAAGATAACAAAGGATTAAACTTTGTGTTAACGACTGGGACATTTTTTGTAAAAATGAATGAAAAACAATATCCTGATTTTAAAAACAAAAATTTAAGACTGGCTATCGCACAAGCAATAGATAAAAAAGGATACGTTGATTCAGTGAAAAACAATGGCTCAATTCCTTCCGATACACTAACAGCCAAAGGAATTGCGAAAGCGCCTAATGGCAAAGATTATGCGAGTACCATGAATTCGCCTTTAAAATATAATCCTAAAGAAGCAAGAGCACACTGGGACAAAGCTAAAAAAGAGTTAGGTAAAAATGAAGTGACATTTTCAATGAACACAGAAGATACACCAGATGCAAAAATATCTGCTGAATATATCAAATCGCAAGTTGAGAAAAATTTACCAGGAGTTACTTTGAAAATTAAGCAATTACCGTTTAAACAAAGAGTATCACTAGAACTGAGTAACAATTTTGAAGCATCACTTAGTGGTTGGTCTGCAGATTACCCTGATCCTATGGCTTATTTAGAAACAATGACCACAGGTAGCGCACAAAATAATACAGACTGGGGTAATAAAGAATATGATCAATTACTTAAAGTAGCAAGAACCAAATTGGCACTTCAACCGAACGAACGATATGAAAACTTGAAAAAAGCAGAAGAAATGTTCCTAGGAGATGCACCGGTAGCACCAATTTATCAAAAAGGTGTTGCACATTTAACAAATCCTCAAGTAAAAGGATTAATTTACCATAAATTTGGTCCAAATAACTCACTTAAACATGTATATATTGATAAATCGATAGATAAAGAAACAGGTAAGAAGAAAAAATAATATGCTTTGTAAATTAGGCTGGAGACATATCTCCAGTCTTTTTGTGTTGGATAAAAACTTTGGGAATAAAAATTTAAAATAAGTCGTTTTTTAAATTACTGAAATTGATTAAATGCATAAATAACTGAATATTCTAAAAATAAACTTGTAATAATTTTTTCTATGAGTAAACTAAAAAGAAAAAATTAGATTGAAAGTAGGAGGCATATGTATGGGGAAGCTAATTAAATATATTTCAATACTTCTTATTGTCGTTTTAGTGTTGAGTGCTTGCGGAAAAAGCAGTAATAAAGATGAAGGAGTAAAAGATGCTACTAAAACGGAAACCTCAAAACATAAAGGTGGTACCTTAAATGTAGCATTAACAGCACCGCCAAGTGGTGTTTATTCTTCGTTATTAAATAGTACACATGCAGATTCTGTAGTTGAAGGATATTTTAACGAAAGCTTATTAGCAACTGATAAAAAAATACGTCCTAAGGCATATATTGCTTCATGGAAGGACATCGAGCCGGCTAAGAAAATAGAATTTAAAATTAAAAAAGGTATTAAATGGCATGATGGTAATGAATTGAAAATTGATGATTGGATTTATTCAATTGAAGTCTTAGCTAACAAGGACTACGAAGGTGCTTATTATCCAAGTGTAGAAAATATCCAAGGTGCGAAAGATTATCATGAAGGAAAAACTGATCATATTAGCGGATTGAAGAAAATAGATGACTACACTATGCAGGTTACATTTGATAAAAAACAAGAAAATTACTTAACAGGATTTATTACTGGACCTTTATTAAGTAAAAAATATTTATCAGATGTACCAATTAAAGATTTAGCGAAATCAGATAAAATCCGAAAATATCCTATTGGTATTGGACCGTATAAAGTTAAGAAAATCGTTCCAGGTGAGGCTGTTCAACTCGTTAAATTTGATGATTATTGGCAAGGTAAGCCTGCACTAGACAAAATCAATTTAAAAGTTATTGATCAAGCGCAAATTATTAAGGCAATGGAAAAAGGCGATATTGATGTTGCGAATGATGCTACCGGTGCAATGGCAAAAGATGCTAAGTCATCTAATGCTGGTCTCAAGGTATTATCTGCGCCAAGCTTAGACTACGGTTTAATAGGATTCGTATCTCATGATTACGATAAAAAAGCTAATAAAACTGGTAAAGTGAGACCAAAATATGAAGACAAAGAATTACGTAAAGCAATGCTTTATGCAATTGATAGAGAAAAATGGATCAAAGCGTTTTTCAATGGTTACGCTAGTGAAATCAATAGTTTTGTACCATCTATGCATTGGATAGCAGCCAATCCTAAGGACCTAAATGATTACAAATATGATCCTGAAAAAGCTAAAAAAATCTTAGATAAGTTAGGTTATAAAGATAGAGATGGTGACGGATTTAGAGAAGATCCTAAAGGTAATAAATTTGAGATTAACTTTAAACATTATTCAGGTTCTAATCCTACTTTTGAACCAAGAACTGCTGCGATAAAAGATTTCTGGGAAAAAGTTGGCTTGAAAACAAATGTGAAGTTAGTAGAATTCGGTAAATATAATGAAGACTTAGCAAATGCATCTAAAGATATGGAAGTGTACTTCAGATCATGGGCAGGAGGTACAGATCCAGATCCATCAGATTTATACCACACTGATAGACCTCAAAATGAAATGAGAACAGTTTTACCAAAATCAGATCAATATTTAGATGATGCATTAGACTTCGAAAAAGTAGGCATTGATGAAAAGAAACGTAAAGATATTTATGTTAAATGGCAAAAATATATGAATGATGAATTACCTGGATTACCAATGTTCCAAGGTAAATCGATAACTATTGTTAACGATAAAGTACGAAACTTAGACATTGAAATTGGAACTGATCAAAGTTTATATAATTTAACTAAAGAAGCTTAGTAATGTAACCTCGACGATTTTGTCAAGGTTTACTTATATGGGGGGATGTTATGAATAATGTATTGTTAGAGGTTAAAGATTTAGAAACATCATTAAAAATAAATAATGAATGGTTAGCAACTGTTGAAAATATTTCTTTTGAATTATCTAAAGGAGAAGTTTTGGGTATAGTAGGGGAATCTGGTTGCGGTAAGTCCATATTAAGTAAGTCAATTATTAAATTATTACCAGAAAAGATATCTAAACTAAGTAATGGAGAAGTTATATTTGATGGTAAACGAATCGATACGCTCAATGAGAAGCAATTGCTAGATATTCGAGGAAATGATATTGCTATGATTTTTCAAGAACCTATGACTGCTTTAAATCCTGTATTTACCATAAAAAATCAACTTGTGGAATCTATAAAATCACATAAAAAAATTTCTAAAAAAGAAGCAAATAACTTAGCAAAAGATTTACTAAAAAAAGTTGGAATTGCTAGACAAGATGAAATATTAAATAGCTATCCTCATCAATTATCTGGTGGTATGAGACAAAGAGTAATGATTGCAATGGCCATTTCATGTTCTCCTAAATTATTAATTGCTGATGAACCTACAACAGCATTGGATGTCACGATTCAAGCGCAAATATTAGACTTATTAAAAGAATTGCAAAAGGAAACGCAAATGGCAATTATGATGATTACACATGATTTGAGTGTAGTTGCTGAGTTTTGCGATAAAGTCTTAGTTATGTATGCAGGTCAAATTGTAGAAATTGGAGGCATAAAAGAAATACTACACAATCCGAAACATCCTTATACCCAAAAATTATTATCAACAATTCCAAAACTTAAAGAAGAGCAGAAACGACTTGAAACGATAGAAGGAATTGTGCCATCAATCCAAGCATTTCACGTTAATAAGTGCAGATTTGCAAATAGATGTAACAAAAAACTGGATATTTGTAATAATCAATCTCCTAAAATGCATGTTTGTGAAGACGTCATTGTACGTTGTCATTTGTACAAAAATGAATATAAGGAGATATAAGAATGGAAAATATTTTAGAAGTCAACCAAATAAAAAAATACTACAAAATTAAAACTGGATTATTACAAAAAACTCAGTACGTTAAAGCTGTTGATGACGTATCGTTTTCAATAAAAAAAGGACAAACTTTTGGATTAGTAGGAGAATCGGGTTGTGGTAAGTCAACGTTAGGTAAAGTGATTATCAGGCTTGAAGATGCAACTTCAGGCTCAATAATTGTTAATGGTGAAGATATAACAAGATTACAAGGTAAAAAACTCAGAAAATCACGACAACAATATCAGATGATATTTCAAGATCCGTATGCATCATTGAATCCGATGCAAATGGTTGGAGATATCATTTCAGAACCTATTTTAAATTATAAAAAATTGCCAAAAGAAGAAATAAAAAAAGAAGTACTATATTTATTAAAATGTGTTGGCCTAAGTGAAGATACATATTATAAATATGCACATGAATTTTCAGGTGGACAGAGACAAAGAGTGGGAATTGCAAGAGCATTGGCTTTGCGTCCGAGTTTAATTGTTGCTGATGAGCCTGTAAGTGCATTAGATGTATCTGTTCAATCTCAAGTACTGAATTTATTAAAAGATTTACAAGAACAATTTAACTTAAGCTATTTATTTATCGCACATGATTTAAGTGTAGTAAAACATATAAGTGATGTCATTGGAGTTATGTATTTAGGTCATATAGTTGAAATCGCATCTGATAAAGAAATTTATGAAAATCCCAAACATCCATATACAAAAGCGTTGATTTCATCAATACCACAAATTGATAAACATAATAACAATAGAATTATATTAAAAGGAGAATTACCTTCGCCAAGTAATCCGCCGCAAGGTTGTCCTTTTCATACAAGATGTCCGATTGCAAAAGATAAATGTAAAGAAAATATACCACAATTAAAGGACATTGGTGATGAACATCAAGTTGCTTGTTTTTATGTAAATAAAGTAGGTGATTTAAATGGTTAAATTAATATTAAAGAGATTAGGTTTAATGATTCCGTTACTAATTTTAATTTCTATTGTTGTATTTTCATTAGCTATCATTCAACCAGGAGATCCATTTTCAGATTTACAAAACGGAAAAATAAAACAAGAAGCGATAAATGCACAAAGGGAAAAGTTAGGCCTCAACGACTCTATATCACATCAATACATTAGATGGGTCAATCATGTTATACATGGTGATTTAGGGGAGTCAATCAAATATAAAAGGCCGGTAATTGATGTTATTGAGGAAAGAATTCCAAATACAATATTACTCGGTGCTATGTCATTAATTATTACTTATATTATCTCATTTGCTTTAGGAATAACGTCAGGTAGATATTCTTACAGTTTGACTGATTATACTGTGCAAATATTTAATTATTTGATGTTAGCTATTCCATCTTTTATTGCGGGAGTATTTGCAATTTTTATTTTTTCTTTTGAATTACAATGGTTTCCGTTTCAAGGTTCTGTTGATATTAACCTTAAAGAAGGTACTTTTGAATATTATATGAGTAAAATTTATCATACATTTTTGCCTGCATTAACTTTAGGATTATTATCTACTGCTGGTTATATTCAATATTTACGTAATGATATTATTGAAAATTCTAAAAAAGATTATGTATTGACGGCAAGGTCAAAAGGATTATCTATGAATAAAATTTATAATAAACATATATTGAGAAATTCTTTAATACCTATTATTACATTTTTAGGTGCGGATATTGTAAGTATTTTAGGTGGAGCTGTGATTACTGAGACTATCTTTTCATATAACGGTATCGGTAAATTATTTTTAGAATCGGTAATAGGTCAAGACTATCCATTAATGATGGCATTAACGTTGTTTTTCTCATTTTTAGGTTTACTGGGTAATTTGATTTCTGATATTACTTATGGATTTATAGATCCAAGAATTAGAAGTAACTAGGGGGGATTGGAATGCAAAATAAGTCAAAATCGCCTTTTAAAATTGCATTGTCTAGATTTATTCATAATAAAATTGCAATGTTATCGATTATTTTTTTATTAATCATAACTATTATATCAATTATAGCGCCATTAATAGCTCCTTTTCCAGTGAACCAACAAGATTTATTAAATATAAAAGGTGAAATGACAGCACAAAACATTCTTGGTACAGACTCTGGTGGTAGGGATAACTTTAGTCGTTTGTTATATGCAGGTCGTATTTCATTATCCATTGGAATTACATCTACAATAGGAATGCTTTTGATTGGAATTACAGTTGGAGTGATTTCTGGTTATTTTGGAGGTATTGTTGATACATTATTAATGAGAATAACCGAATTTGTTATGTTATTTCCATTTTTAATATTTGCAATTGTATTAAATGCTGCACTTGGAGATAAAATTAAAAATCCTTATGGATCTGCCATAATTCTTGTTCTAGTTATTATCGTATTAAGTTGGGGAGGTATTGCAAGACTTGTTCGTGGTAAAGTACTTCAAGAAAAAGAAAATGAATACTTTTTGGCAGCAAAATCAATTGGTACACCCACATATAAAATTATTTTGAAACATCTTTTGCCGAATATATTAAGTGTAGTTATCGTACAAGCAACATTGTTATTTGCCGGTATGATTGTAGTGGAATCAGGATTGAGCTTTTTAGGATTCGGAATTAGTAAAGCAATACCATCTTGGGGTAATATGTTGAGTGATGCTCAAGAAGGGGATGTTATAAGTGGTAAACCGTGGATATGGATGCCACCTGCTATAATGATTACATTAACTATATTAAGTATAAACTTTGTAGGGGAAGGGCTTAAAGATGCTTTTAATCCTAGAGGTAGACGTTAAATAATAAAAGAGGCACTAGTTAATTCTAGTACCTCTTTATTTTATCTCTTACGTCCTAATCCCATCGCTTTTTCCATTTTCTTCACTGTTTTAAATGAAACTTTGTGCGCTTTGTCTCTACCTTGATCTAAAATATCATCAAGTTTATCTGAGTTATAGAAACTTTCGTATTTTTCTTGGAATTCTACTAAAAATGCTTTAACTATTTCAGCAAGGTCACCTTTAAATTTACCATAACCTTCCCCTTCATATTTTGCCTCAATATCTTTAATTGGCATGTCGGTTAATCCAGCGTATATTGAAATTAAATTTGTTATACCTGGCTTGTTGTCACGATCAAATTTAATAATACCATCTGAATCAGTTACTGCGCTTTTAATTTTTTTAGCTGCAACATTCGGCTCGTCCAATAATGAAATGAAGTTTTTAGCATTATCATCACTCTTACTCATTTTTCTTGTTGGATCTTGTAAACTCATGACACGTCCACCAACTTTAGGCATACGAATTTCAGGTTTCACAAGCACATCATTATAGCGACTATTAAATCTATCTACAAGGTTACGAGTCAATTCGATATGCTGCTTTTGGTCATCTCCAACTGGAACGATATTAGTATTGTAAAGAACAATATCAGCTGCCATTAAAGGTGGATATGTTAATAGACCAGCAGGTATACCTTCAACTGCTTTCTGAGCTTTATCTTTGTATTGTGTCATACGCTCTAATTCTCCAACAGAAGCAATCGTAGTTAACATCCATCCTGCTTGTACGTGTGCAGGGACTTCAGATTGTATGAACAATGTTGCTTTGTCTGGATCTATACCAGAAGCTAAATAAATCGCTGCTAATTGTCTGGTCTGTTTACGTAATTTTAAACGATCTTGTGGCATTGTAATTGCATGTTGATCTACGATACAGAAATAACAATCATAGTCATTTTGCACATCAACAAATTGTTTTAGTGCGCCAATATAATTTCCAATAGTAGGAATTCCACTAGGTTGGATGCCTGAAAATAATGTCTCCATTTAAATGCCTACTTTCTTAGTAATATTTTAATAATTATCATTATAACAGTATTTCTTAAAAATGTAAGATGTGTTAGAATATACGTATAACTTACTACTAACAAAGGGATTAATAATCTTTTTTATAAGTGTAGAAACTTATCTGAAAAATTAGGTTTTTCTCATTTAATTTTAATGTTAGATAGTTATAATAAATAGTAACGATTAAGAATTTTAGAAAAAAATGTTTTTTCTTGATCTATAACTAAATTTTAAGCAATGAATTTTATTCATTCAAATAGGAGAGTGAGATGTATGGTAACATTATTTACTTCACCAAGTTGCACATCTTGCCGTAAAGCGAAAGCATGGTTACAAGAACATGACATTCCGTATACGGAGCGTAATATTTTTTCTGAACATTTAACAATTGATGAAATTAAGCAAATATTAAAAATGACTGAAGACGGTACTGATGAAATCATTTCTACACGTTCTAAAACATACCAAAAATTAAATGTTGATATTGATTCACTACCATTACAAGACTTATATTCAATCATTCAAGATAATCCTGGCTTATTACGTCGTCCAATTATTTTAGATAATAAACGACTACAAGTTGGTTATAATGAGGACGAGATTCGACGTTTCTTACCTAGAAAAGTTCGTACGTTCCAATTACAAGAAGCACAACGTATGGTTGACTAATAACCATTTAACTATGTGTCATTACTTTACTAAAAGATATGTCAAGCAACACTATTTCTATAGTGTTGCTTTTTTGGTTTTAATTTTACAATAATTGCTTAGTATCTTTTAAATCAAATGTGCAATTGTTAATATAGCTCTATATTAGAGTGTTTTGGGTGAAACATTTGCTATGATAAGGTAAAATTAAATTAAGAAAGTGCTTTAATGCTTTAACTGTATAAATCATTTAAATAGTTTTGCTACAACGAATATGTTATTATAAGTTACCAAAATATTTTAGAGAAAGAAATCAAACAAATAAATTGTATTTTGTTTGATGCTTTAATACAATGTGGATACTATTCATCGACTGTAAGGAGTGAGATGATATGAGAATAGAACGAGTAGATGATACAACTGTAAAATTGTTTATAACATATAGCGATATCGAGGCCCGTGGATTTAGTCGTGAAGATTTATGGACAAATCGCAAACGTGGCGAAGAATTCTTTTGGTCAATGATGGATGAAATTAACGAAGAAGAAGATTTTGTTGTAGAAGGTCCATTATGGATTCAAGTACATGCCTTTGAAAAAGGTGTCGAAGTCACAATTTCTAAATCTAAAAATGAAGATATGATGAATATGTCTGATGATGATGCAACTGATCAATTTGATGAACAAGTTCAAGAATTGTTAGCTCAAACATTAGAAGGTGAAGATCAATTAGAAGAATTATTCGAGCAACGAACAAAAGAAAAAGAAGCTCAAGGTTCTAAACGTCAAAAGTCTTCAGCACGTAAAAATACAAGAACAATCATTGTGAAATTTAACGATTTAGAAGATGTTATTAATTATGCATATCATAGCAATCCAATAACTACAGAGTTTGAAGATTTGTTATATATGGTTGATGGTACTTATTATTATGCTGTACATTTTGATAGTCATGTTGATCAAGAAGTCATTAATGATAGTTACAGTCAATTGCTTGAATTTGCTTATCCAACAGACAGAACAAAAGTTTATTTAAATGACTATGCTAAAATAATTATGAGTCATAACGTAACAGCTCAAGTTCGACGTTATTTTCCAGAGACAACTGAATAACGATATTAATTAAGCAACGCACTATGAAAGGAGACTCTTTGGAGTCTCTTTTTTTATTGATTTCAAAAGCTGAAAAAGTAATAGTAGTTAAACTTACGTGTAATATTTTGAGGTGAAGATATGTTAGTAGCTTTAAATGAAGAAAAGGAACGTGTGTTAGCAACTACTGCATTGAGAAAGACACAATATTTTTGTCCGGTGTGTGGCAAGCAAGTTATTTTAAAGCGTGGGCTCAAAGTAATTAGTCATTTTGCACATAAACATTTAGCGGAACAAAAATGTTTTAATAATGAAACGATTAAACATTATAAAAGTAAATTGATTTTAGCACAGATGATACAGCAACAAGGATGTAAAGTAGAGATAGAGCCATTTTTAAAAGAAATAAAACAAATTCCGGATATTTTGATTAATAATAAATATGTTATTGAGCTACAGTATTCGCCAATTCCTTATAAACAGATTCTTCAACGAACGGAAGGTTTAAAGAAAATGGGATATAAAGTAAGTTGGTTATTAAATGATGTTGATTATTGTCATAATAAAGTGAAGTTCAATCATTTTCAAAGTATGTTTATTAATCCATTCACTCGAAAACTTCATACGTTCAATTTAGAGAAAAAACAAATAATGATGTTTCAACAAATACAATATTTAGGCGGGCACAAATATGTCGCTGAAAAAAGAAATGCCAAAATTAGTGAGTTGTTTAATGAGGCGCCTTGTGATTATCATGCTGTTTATAAATTATCAAAGTTCACAATTAATCAATATATCAAATATTGTCGCTGGCAAAATTCTGTTTTAGAACCCACTTTAAGTGCAATGTATCAATTACAGTTAACTGATCAAGAAGTAGTGCACAATTATGGTTATATTTTTCCAGAGCAAATTTATATTGAAAATCATCCAATTGAGTGGCAATTACAAGTTGATTTATGGTTAAAGAATGGAAAAAGCAAATTAGTAAATGACAACCTTAATTATTTTAAACTGAAAAAATTTATTGTTGCTCTAGAAAGTAAAACAGCAATTATAGAAAAACTTATTAACAATTATTTAAATATTTGTTCAGATAGAGGTAATGACGTGCAAATTTTGTTCTAAAATGAGAAAATTATATCAATTATATTTTATTAGGAGGTTTACTACATATGAGTCAACAATTATCGAGAGAAGAACAGGAACGTAAATATCCTGAATATACATGGGACTTAACAACAATTTTCAAAGATGATGAAGCTTTTGAGGCTGCATTTAAAGAAGTTGAAAATGAGTTAGGCAAAGAAGAACAATTTAAAGGACACATTGGTGATAGTGCTGAGACATTATACAATGCGTTAGAATTAGAAGATACATTAGGTACTAAATTAGAAAAAGTATATGTATACGCGCACCTAAAACAAGACCAAGATACAACGAACGACAAGTATACTGGTATGGAGTCAAGAGCACATCAATTAATTATTAAATTTAGCTCGGCATGGAGTTTCTTAGTGCCAGAGATTTTACAAATTGATGAAGATAAAATTCAATCATTTGTAAATTCATATGATAAATTACAAAAATTCGCTTTTGATTTGAAGTTGATTAATGAAAAACGTCCTCATATTTTAGATGCTGAAACTGAAAAGTTATTAACAGAAGCGCAGGACGCGTTATCAACGCCATCAAATGTATACGGTATGTTTAGCAACGCTGATTTAGTATTTGAAGATGCGATTGATAAAGATGGAAATGCACACCCGTTAACACAAGGTACATTTATTAAGTATTTAGAATCAGATGATCGCAAACTAAGAGAAAGTGCTTTTAGAAATGTATATAAAGCATATGGTGCTCATAATAATACGCTTGGCGCTACGCTAGCAGGTGAAGTGAAGAAAAATGTATTTAATGCTCGTACACACAATTACAAAACTGCAAGAGAAAAAGCATTGAGTAATAATCATATTCCAGAAAATGTATATGACAATCTAGTAAAAACTGTACATAAATATTTACCATTGCTACATAGATATACTGAATTGCGCAAAGAATTGCTAGGTTTAGATGACTTGAAAATGTATGATTTATATACACCATTAATTAAAGATATTAAGTTTGAAATGCCTTATGAAGAAGCTAAAGAGTGGATGTTAAAAGCTTTAGAACCAATGGGTGAAGAATATTTAAATGTAGTTAAAGAAGGCTTAAACAATCGTTGGGTCGATGTCTATGAGAATAAAGGTAAACGTTCAGGTGGCTATTCATCAGGTGCACATTTAACTAATCCATTTATTCTACTTAACTGGTCTAATACTATTTCAGACTTATACACATTAGTTCATGAATTTGGACATTCAGCACATAGTTACTTCAGTAGAAAATTCCAACCGTCAAATTCTAGTGACTACACTATTTTTGTCGCTGAAGTTGCATCAACTTGTAACGAAGCACTTTTAAGTGATTATATGGATAAACATCTTGATGATGAAAAACGCTTATTATTATTAAACCAAGAATTAGAACGTTTCAGAGCTACATTATTCCGACAAACAATGTTCGCAGAATTTGAGCATAAAATTCATGCAATTGAAGAAGCAGGTGAACCATTAACGCCAACTAGAATGAATGAAGAATATGCCAAATTAAATAAATTATACTTCGGTGATTCTGTAGAAACTGATGAAGATATTAGTAAGGAATGGTCACGTATTCCACACTTCTATATGAATTATTATGTATATCAATACGCAACTGGTTACAGTGCAGCTCAAAGCTTAAGTCATCAAATTTTAACAGAAGGTAAGCCAGCAGTAGATAGATATATTAATGAATTCTTGAAAAAAGGTAGCTCAAATTATCCAATTGAGATATTAAAAAATGCTGGTGTAGATATGACAACACCTGAACCAATTGAACAAGCTTGTGAAGTTTTTGAACAAAAATTGAACGCTTTTGAAAAATTAATGAAAGCTTAGTACTATTGTATTCGCTTACATTATGAACAGATTGTGACAATTTAAATTAAGTACTATTAAAAGGTTGAAATGGTAGAGATAGCATGTTATATTATGAACATGAAATTAATCACATAACAAACATACCCCTTTGTTTGAAGTGAAAAATTTCTCCCATCCCCTTTGTTTAGCGTCGTGTATTCAGACACGACGTTTTTTTATGTTCTTTTTTAATAAGAGGGAAGTGAAGTTGTATAAAAATGTATTAAATATGCACTTTTTATACATTAACGATTAATATAAGTCTATTATGTACCAAATTTATAATTTGTATAATTTTCGAACTGGTTAAATTCGAAAAACATCACTAATATATTTAGATCGATGTGTAACATTACGTTCTAATAATTTAATGTTGCAAAATTAAGAGTCAGTAAAAAGACCTCGTTACATTTATGGTGTACGAGGTCTTTAATTTATTTATTTTAATTTGATTTTAGGCATTTTAGATTTCCAGAAATCGCCATCTGGATATTTAAGTTTTTCAATTTTTTGTTGAATGGCTAACTTCTTTAACTCTTTGTTTAAAAGTTTTTCTGGCCATTCATAAATAGTAAGTAATTCTTCCATCGTTACAAGTTGTTGTTGCTGTATATAAGTTTCTAATTTAGGAGGAAGATTCTTTTCGATAGGTTTACCCATCAATTCATTAATTATATAAGTATAGATGTGATATGGGTATAATCCTTCGACTTTTAAACCTTCTTCATGAACATCTTCACTAAAGAAAACGAGAGAAGGGGCTTGTTCGATTTCCATTTCTCTTGCAATATGCAAATCAATTTTCAAGCTTTCGGTTAATTTACTTTTTTGTAAGTCGTCTTTAAATACTTCTAAATCAATACCTGCATTTTGAATACAGTCACAAATCATTGATTCTGTAATAATATCTCTTTTAGGTATGATTTCATTTTGCATTAAATGTATAAATCGTTCGGCACGTACACGACCTTGTAACTCAGCTGCTTTATAAGCTAGGGCGATGTTATCAAAGTTGGATGTACTTTGAGCTTGGCATTTCGTTAATACTTTTAACGAAGGATTTAATATATGTCTGATACGTATATATTGATTATATTCAATTCTTAATTTGGATAAGATTGCTGATAATTTGAAGCAATCGGAGCTAAATGGATCGAAAAATGAATAAATTTCGATTTTACTTACAGGTGATAGATTAATATCTTCACGACTCTTATTTTCCATTATTCGTAATTCTCCAGCCATGTTTATTCACCTACAATTAATTTTAGGAATTCACCATATGATTAGCAGTTAATCTTAAGCGCTCAAATAAATAATCTCCAACACCTTGTGGAAACGCAGCGCGATTAATTGCTGTCTGCATATTTTCTAACCATGCATCTCTTTCAAATTCAGTGATTGTAAAATCCATATGTCTTTTTCTTAGCATAGGATGTCCGTGTTCTTCGGTATAAATGTTTGGACCGCCCAAAAACTGTGTTAAAAATTGTTTTTGTTTACGACTTGTTTCTGCAAAATCTCCTGGAAACAGGTGATTAAGTCGTTCATCTTTTTCTACAAGGGTGTAAAAATAATCAATCATATCGTATAACGCTTCTTTACCAATGATGTCATATGGTGTTGTTGTCATTTAATCACCCATTTTCAAAAATTTACTATTACGAACTTAAGTTAATATATAACTAATATAACATGATTTTAAACATTTGAAAGAAATATGCATATTTGCCAATTTAATTTATATTGTTTGAAAGTGTTTCTTTTTTCTTGAAAAAACGTTGAACTTTATTTAAAGGTTGATGATGTTCGAGGTTTAGTTCGTTTAATAAAGATTGGAACTTTTGTAAACCTTGATTATAGTCTTTAACTTCGAACTCTAACTCATAATCCGCAGTATCGAAATACTCACTTTTATCTAAAACGAGTAAATCACCTTTATATTTAGTTTCTTGGCGATATGTCGTTAATGCACCAAGTATTGATAAAGTTGTATCTTTTACACCAAACTGTTCAACTATAATTTGACGAATGTCATCTGGAAGATTGTCGTTTGAAATAATCAAGTTCATCTCTGGTTTAATGTCGACGATATAGTTGTATTCTAATAGACCAACCTTTGCTGGTGTCTTTAAAGTCATTTCATATTGATTGTCTTTAACTCTTATGCGTAGTGCAGAGCGATGTTCCTTTAATTTGAAATCGGGTGTATCAATATAGTAATTGACTTGCTTAAAAAGCACACTGTCTTTAAAATATTTCTCTTGCAATTTATTATAGATTGATGCAGTTATCATTTGTTTAAATTCTATTTCATGATTTGTTGCCATGATATGTATACACCTCGTATCAAATTCAATTTATCTTAACTATATTATGAATGACAAAGTTGAATTTTAAAAGTAATTTCCTTTATCTATTATCAATGTTAATTTGACCATTAAAAATAGTGTTCGTAAGTGTTTTGTATTATTGAATTGTGTTAAAATGTTATGGAATAAGAGGAGGATTAAGCATGCGTTTATATATTAATGAAATTAAAATTAAAGATGACATACTTTATTGTTATACAGAAGATTCTATTAAAGGATTATCTGAAGTAGGACAAATGCTCGTTGATAGTGATAATTATGCCTTTGCGTATACATTAGATGATGGTAAAGCGTATGCTTATCTCATTTTCGTACAAGAAACATGGACGATGTTGCATGAAAACATGACTAAAAAAATTATTATCAATGATGAACTAGAATTGACTGAATTCCACCAAGAACTTACTTATATTTTAGACAACATAAAAGGGAATAATAATTATGGTAAGGAATTTGTTGCAACCGTTGAAGAAACATTCGACATTGAATAAAGCGGGGTGAAGCACTATGAATCAATGGGATCAGTTCTTAACACCTTATAAGCAAGCGGTTGATGAGTTGAAAGTGAAACTTAAAGGCATGCGCAAACAATATGAAGTTGGTGAACAAGCGTCGCCAATAGAATTTGTTACTGGTCGTGTTAAACCAATCGCTAGTATTATAGATAAGGCAAACAAACGACAAATACCATTTGATAGGTTAAGAGAAGAAATGTACGATATCGCTGGTTTAAGAATGATGTGCCAATTTGTTGAAGATATTGATGTTGTCGTCAATATTTTAAGACAAAGAAAAGATTTTAAAGTAATTGAAGAACGAGATTATATTCGTAACACTAAAGAAAGTGGTTACCGCTCGTATCATGTCATTATTGAATATCCAATTGAAACATTACAAGGCCAAAAATTTATATTGGCTGAGATTCAGATTCGTACATTAGCAATGAATTTCTGGGCAACGATTGAACATACTTTACGATATAAATATGATGGTGCTTATCCGGATGAAATTCAACATCGTTTGGAAAGAGCGGCAGAAGCAGCGTATTTACTTGATGAAGAGATGTCTGAAATTAAAGATGAAATTCAGGAAGCTCAAAAATATTACACGCAAAAACGTTCTAAAAAACATGAAAATGATTAACGAGGTGTTATAAATCATGCGTTATACAATTTTAACTAAAGGTGACTCCAAGTCTAATGCCTTAAAGCATAAAATGATGAACTATATGAAAGATTTTCGCATGATTGAGGATAGTGAAAATCCTGAAATTGTTATTTCAGTTGGTGGTGACGGTACATTACTACAAGCATTCCATCAGTATAGCCACATGTTATCAAAAGTGGCATTTGTTGGAGTTCATACAGGTCATTTAGGATTTTATGCGGATTGGTTACCTCATGAAGTTGAAAAATTAATCATCGAAATTAATAATTCAGAGTTTCAGGTCATTGAATATCCATTGCTTGAAATTATTATGAGATACAACGACAACGGCTATGAAACAAGGTATTTAGCATTAAATGAAGCAACGATGAAAACTGAAAATGGCTCAACACTTGTTGTGGATGTTAACTTAAGAGGGAAACACTTTGAGCGATTTAGAGGCGATGGATTATGTGTATCAACACCTTCGGGTTCAACGGCTTATAACAAAGCGCTAGGTGGCGCACTGATACATCCTTCACTTGAAGCAATGCAAATTACAGAAATTGCCTCGATAAATAATCGTGTGTTTAGAACGGTAGGATCACCACTTGTATTACCAAAGCATCATACATGTTTAATATCACCAGTTAATCATGATACCATTAGAATGACGATAGATCATGTTAGTATCAAACATAAAAATGTTAATTCAATACAATACCGTGTAGCAAATGAAAAAGTGAGGTTTGCACGTTTTAGACCATTCCCATTCTGGAAACGTGTACACGATTCTTTCATATCAAGTGATGAAGAACGATGAAATTTAAGTATCATATATCACAACAAGAAACTGTTAAAACTTTTTTAGCACGACATGATTTTTCTAAGAAGACAGTGAGCGCCATTAAAAATAATGGCGCTTTAATTGTTAATGATGAACCAGTCACAGTGCGTAAGCAATTAATGACAAATGATATATTAGAAATTCATTTACCGCGAGAAATACCGAGTGTTAATTTAATACCTTATGCTCGTAAGCTAGAAGTATTGTATGAAGATGCTTTTATCATCATAGTTACTAAACCAAACAATCAAAATTGTACGCCTTCGAGAGAACATCCTCATGAAAGTTTAATCGAACAAGTACTATATCATTGTCAGGAACATGGTGAAAATATTAACCCACATATTGTTACGCGTCTAGATCGTAATACAACTGGTATTGTGATATTCGCTAAATATGGACATATCCATCATTTATTTTCTAAAGTAAACTTGAAAAAAATATATACTTGCCTTGTATATGGTAAAACCCATACATCTGGTATTATTGAAGCTAATATTAGACGGTCAAAGGATAGTATTATAACTAGAGAAGTTGCCTCGGATGGTAAATACGCTAAAACATCTTATGAAGTAATAAATCAGAATGATAAATACAGTTTATGCAAAGTTCATTTGCATACGGGACGTACACATCAAATTCGTGTACATTTTCAACATATTGGGCATCCAATTGTGGGAGATTCTTTGTATGATGGTTTTCATGACAAAATTCATGGTCAAGTACTGCAATGTACGCAAATATATTTTGTTCATCCAATCAATAAGAACAATATTTATATTACAATTGATTATAAGCAATTACTTAAATTATTCAATCAACTCTAATTCACACAGGGGGTGTAAGTATGTCAATGAACACAGATGAAAAAGAGCGTGTTCAAGAGGAATTATACGACCAAACTTTATTAGATCAATATTTAGAAAATGATGATATTGATCAATTTAGAGATGAATTTCTAGCATTACACACATATGAACAAAGTGAGTATTTTGAAGATACTACCGATGAAAATAGACAAAAGATTTTTCAATATTTATCACCTGAAGAAGTTGCAAATTTCTTTGATCAATTAGATATTGATGACGATGAATATGAGTTGCTATTTGATAAGATGAATGCGACATACGCAAGTCACATATTAGAAGAAATGTCATACGACAATGCAGTAGATATTTTAAATGAGTTGACTAAACCAAAAGTTGCTAGTCTTTTAACATTGATGAATAAAGATGACGCGAATGAAATCAAAGCATTACTTCACTATGATGAGGATACGGCCGGCGGTATTATGACGACGGAGTATTTATCACTTAAAGCGCATACGCCTGTTAAAGAAGCATTATTATTGGTCAAAGCGCAAGCACCAGACGCAGAAACAATATATGTTATATTTGTCGTTGATGATGATGGTAAATTAGTAGGTGTTTTATCGCTAAGAGATTTAATTGTAGCTGAAAATGATGCTTATATTGAAGATATTATGAATGAACGTGTCATTAGTGTGAATGTAGCAGACGACCAAGAAGATGTTGCTCAAGTTATGAGAGACTATGATTTCATGGCTGTACCTGTTATAGATTACCAAGAACATTTGCTTGGTATCATCACGATTGATGATATTTTAGACGTTATGGATGAAGAGGCTAGTGAAGACTACTCTCGTTTAGCCGGGGTATCAGATATCGATTCGACTAATGATTCAATCATTAAAACAGCATTAAAACGTTTACCATGGTTGATTATTTTAACATTTTTAGGAATGATTACTGCGACAATTTTAGGGAGATTCGAAAAAACATTAGAAAATGTAGCGCTACTCGCAGCGTTTATTCCTATTATTAGTGGTATGTCAGGAAATTCAGGTACACAATCTTTAGCCGTTTCAGTTCGTAACATTACGACAGGGGAAATTAATGAGCAAAGTAAATTTAGAATTGCATTAAGAGAAGCAGGAAGTGGTGTATTATCGGGTGTTGTATGTTCAACAATATTATTTACAATTATTGTTGCAATATATCATCAGCCACTTTTAGCATTAATCGTTGCAGGAAGTTTAACTTGTGCGATGACGGTGGGGACGTTTGTAGGTTCGATGATTCCATTATTGATGAATAAATTAAATATCGATCCAGCAGTGGCTAGTGGACCATTTATTACAACAATTAATGATATTATTAGTATGTTGATTTATTTTGGTTTAGCTACATCATTTATGGCTTACTTAATTTAAGGAGGAGTTATGGAGTTTTTATCTTTAGTTATTGTTGTTTTAGCAGCGTTTTTAACTCCAATAATTGTCAATCGATTAAATATTAATTTCTTGCCAGTTGTTGTTGCAGAAATTTTGATGGGGATTGTGATTGGAAATTCATTTCTAAATATAGTAGAAAGGGATTCAATTCTAAATATTTTATCAACGTTAGGCTTTATCTTTTTAATGTTTTTAAGTGGTTTAGAAATTGATTTTAAAGCTTTTAAAAAAGATAAACGCGCACGTCAAGGACAAAATGATGATGAATCCTCAATTCCAGGGCATCTTAATCTAGCGTTAACTGTATTTGCATTTATTATGATTATTTCGATTCTTTTAGCGTATGTATTTAAATGGCTTGGATTAGTGGATGATGTGTTATTAATGGTCATTATCATTTCAACTATTTCCTTAGGCGTAGTTGTTCCAACTTTAAAAGAAATGAATATTATGAGAACAACTATAGGGCAATTTATCCTATTAGTAGCAGTACTTGCGGACTTAGTAACTATGATTTTATTAACGGTCTATGGCGCAATCAATGGTCAAGGCGGCAGTACAATATGGTTAATAGGTATATTAGTTGTTTTCACAGCAATTTCATATATTTTAGGTGTTCAATTTAAAAGAATGTCATTTTTACAAAAATTGATGGATGGTACGACGCAAATCGGTATTCGTGCGGTATTTGCATTAATAATATTATTAGTAGCCCTAGCAGAGGGAGTTGGCGCAGAAAATATATTAGGTGCATTCTTAGCAGGTGTCGTTGTTTCATTATTAAATCCAGATGAAGAAATGGTTGAAAAGTTAGACTCATTTGGTTATGGGTTCTTTATTCCTATTTTCTTTATAATGGTTGGTGTAGATTTAAACATACCTTCATTAATTAAAGAACCGAAATTACTAATTATCATACCGATTTTAATCGTTGCATTTATCATTTCAAAATTAATTCCAGTCATGTTTATTCGACGTTGGTTTGATATGAAAACAACGATTGCATCAGCATTTTTATTAACATCAACATTATCGCTCGTGATAGCTGCAGCCAAAATTTCAGAAAGATTAAATGCTATTTCAGCTGAAACGTCAGGTATATTAATTTTAAGCGCAGTCATTACATGTGTATTCGTTCCGATTATTTTCAAAAAACTGTTTCCAGTTCCAGATGAGTTTAACCGTAAAATTGAAGTTAGTTTAATTGGTAAAAATCAATTAACGATTCCTATAGCGCAAAATTTAACATCTCAGTTATATGACGTGACATTATATTATCGCAAAGACTTGAGTGATCGTCGTCAATTGTCAGATGATATCACGATGATAGAAATTGCTGATTATGAACAAGATGTTTTAGAACGACTAGGTCTGTTTGACCGAGACATAGTTGTTTGTGCTACGAATGACGATGATATTAACCGAAAAGTTGCTAAATTAGCCAAAGCACATCAAGTTGAGCGTGTCATTTGCAGACTTGAAAGCACAACGGACGATACAGAGTTAGTTGATTCAGGTATTGAAATTTTCAGTAGCTACTTAAGTAATAAAATCTTATTAAAAGGTTTAATTGAAACACCTAACATGTTGAATTTATTAAGTAATGTTGAAACGTCACTATATGAAATTCAAATGTTAAATTATAAATATGAAAATATTCAATTACGTAATTTCCCATTCGGAGGAGACATCATCTTCGTGCGTATTATCCGTAATAATGAGTCGATTGTTCCGCATGGAGATACACAATTGCGATATGGAGATCGCTTAATTGTTACCGGTGCTAAAGAATACGTTGATGAATTGAAGCAAGAGTTAGAATTTTATTTTTAACAATAATGATATTAAAATGCAGACGTATTTTAGTACGACGTAAAATTAATGATTTTAAAATGCTAGTATGTATATGATTTTGATAAATAAATGCTTTTTACGTAAATCAAGTTTGATACAGAAAGGACTAAATCAAACATTTATCGTTGTAATACGTTTAAATAACTTTATTAAAAAGTCATAATAGTGTTAAAATGTATTGACGAATAAAAAGTTAGTTAAAACTGGGATTAGATATTCTATTCGTTAAATTAATTATTATAAGGAGTTATCTTACATGTTAAATCTTGAAAACAAAACATATGTCATTATGGGAATCGCTAATAAGCGTAGTATTGCTTTTGGTGTCGCTAAAGTTTTAGATCAATTAGGTGCTAAATTAGTATTTACTTACCGTAAAGAACGTAGCCGTAAAGAGCTTGAAAAATTATTAGAACAATTAAATCAACCAGAAGCGCACTTATATCAAATTGATGTTCAAAGCGATGAAGAGGTTATTAATGGTTTTGAGCAAATTGGTAAAGATGTTGGCAATATTGATGGTGTATATCATTCAATCGCATTTGCTAATATGGAAGACTTACGCGGACGCTTTTCTGAAACTTCACGTGAAGGTTTCTTGTTAGCTCAAGACATTAGTTCTTACTCACTAACTATCGTTGCTCATGAAGCTAAAAAATTAATGCCAGAAGGTGGTAGCATTGTTGCAACAACATATTTAGGTGGCGAATTCGCAGTTCAAAACTATAATGTGATGGGTGTTGCTAAAGCGAGCTTAGAAGCAAATGTTAAATATTTAGCATTAGACTTAGGTCCAGATAATATTCGCGTTAATGCAATTTCAGCTGGTCCAATCCGTACATTAAGTGCAAAAGGTGTGGGTGGTTTCAATACAATTCTTAAAGAAATCGAAGAGCGTGCACCTTTAAAACGTAATGTTGATCAAGTAGAAGTAGGTAAAACTGCGGCTTACTTATTAAGTGATTTATCAAGTGGCGTTACAGGTGAAAATATTCATGTAGATAGCGGATTCCACGCAATTAAATAATATCATTCAACAGCTTTGTTCACGTTATTATATATGTGAGCAAAGCTTTTTTGCTTTTATAATAATCGGACTGATGGAAAATTATTTGATATTTCATTTGACTGATTTTTTATGCACAAAAAAATCGCCTCAAAAGCTGTAGTTTCAACTTTTGATGCGATAGTATCTTATATTCTTAAAAGACATCCACAGAATTAGTCCTTAACATTACTGTTTGCTTTATCAATAATGCGTTGGCGGTATTTGAAAATATTACTAACAACCGTTTTAAGTACAGCATATAATGGCACTGCAATCAGAACTAATGTAAAGCCACCTAAATCTCCTGCTGCTAAAATAACAACGATAATTGTTAAAGGATGGATACTTAAAGATTTACCCATTACATTTGGTGTAATGATATTACCTTCAAGTTGATGTGCAATTAATGTAATGATACAAACCCATATAAATGTAGTAGGACTATCTATAATACCGAGTATTGCTGCAGGTGCAAATGATAACCATGAACCTAAGAAAGGAATTAAGTTTGCGACACCAGCAAATAGTACTAATAAAGGAATATATGGTAAGTCAATAATTGAATAACCGATATATAAGAATATACCTAAAATAACACTGACAGTTACTTGACCTTGAATGTAAGATTTTAATGTAAAGTTTAAATCAGTTAATAAATCTACGAAAAATACTTTACGTTCACCTTTGAAAAATTTAGCAACAGCTGGGATAAATTTTTCATGGTCTTTTAACATATAAATTAAGAAGAATGGAACCATAATCAATAAGAAGATGGTTGAAATTAATGATGTAATGTACTGTAATGAATTAGATAAAATATTAGTAACGCCATCACCCATTGATTTAACCATATTTGTAATTCTACTTGTTACATCTTCAGGTAATTTATCCATTTGAGCTAGTGCGAATTTAATAATTTGCTCTGCTTCTTTTTGTAGGGCAGGTGTCTGACTAATTAAATTGTTGATATTTGAAATGATGATTGGTGCAACAAACGCAACAATTAAGCCGATAATAGCAAACAAAGCTAACATGATTGTTGTTATACTAGCCCATCTTGGAAAACCGACTTTTTCAAGTAAGTTTTGAAAAGGTAGACAGATATAAAATAAAAAACCACTAATTAAAAATGGAAGAAATACAGAACCGATGATTGTAGCTATTGGAGTAAATACTTCGTGCACTTCCATAAATAGTTTGATGAGAATGAACAGCATAATCAGAGCGATGCCAGTTCGGAACCAAACCTTGTTTAACATAAACGATGTTCCTCCTATTTTTCTAAACTTAGTTATTATTTAGTATATCCTAAATAGCAGTGCTTAAAAAGGTTAATATTTTTTAAATATACTTAAATTAACCATTCACTTTCTATTTTAAGATATTTACTTTCAATAGTTTGTGAGACTTTTCAATGACTCGTAAGTCTGCAATTGGATCAAACAGCACCAGTTTATATGAATAACTTATTTTAATATTAAACGTGTTTAAATAGTGAAATGATCATATTAATATTTATAAGAATATTCTGAAAAATATATTGAAGTGTCTCGTGCTTAATCGTATAATATTTTTATGTTTAAACAATAGGGGGAATCTTATGATTGAAAAATTAGTAACCTTTTTAAATGAGGTTGTTTGGAGTAAGCCATTAGTTTATGGTTTGCTAATTACTGGTGTGCTATTTACATTGCGTATGCGATTTTTTCAAGTTAGACATTTTAAAGAAATGATTCGATTAATGTTTCAAGGAGAGAAGTCTCCTAATGGTATTTCAAGTTTTCAAGCGATAGCCATGTCTTTAGCAGGCAGGGTTGGTACAGGTAATATTGTCGGTGTATCTACTGCAATATTTATAGGAGGACCTGGTGCAGTATTTTGGATGTGGATTACTGCGTTTTTAGGTGCAAGTAGTGCTTTTATTGAATCTACACTTGGTCAAATATTCAAGAGAGTTGAAAATAATGAATACCGTGGTGGACCAGCGTATTATATTGAATATGGTATTGGTGGTAAATTTGGTAAAATTTACGGAATTATCTTTGCTATTGTTACGATTATCTCAGTAGGTCTATTGCTTCCTGGTGTGCAATCTAACGCTATAGCAAGTTCTATGCATAATGCGATTCATGTTCCACAATGGTTAATGGGTGCTATTGTTGTAGTTATTTTGGGATTAATTATTTTTGGTGGTGTACGTAGTATTGCCAATGTTGCAACAGCCGTTGTACCATTTATGGCAATTATTTACATACTGATGGCTGTCATTATCATTTGTATCAATATACAAGAAGTGCCAGCGTTATTTGCATTAATTTTCAAATCAGCATTTGGATTACAATCTGCTTTTGGTGGTATCGTTGGCGCAATGATAGAGATTGGTGTTAAACGTGGATTATACTCAAATGAGGCTGGTCAAGGTACAGGTCCACACGCAGCAGCGGCAGCAGAAGTATCACATCCAAGTAAACAAGGTCTAGTACAAGCATTTTCAGTTTATATTGATACATTATTTGTATGTACTGCAACTGCTCTGATTATACTTATTTCTGGTACATATAATGTGACTGATGGTACGGTTAATGCGAATGGCACACCGCATTTAATTAAAGATGGCGGTATTTATGTTGAAAATGCAACAGGTAAAGATTATTCAGGTACTGCGATGTATGCACAAGCCGGCATTGATAAAGCGTTCCATGGCAGTGGTTATCAATTTGATCCTACTTTCTCTGGCGTAGGTTCGTACTTTATTGCATTTGCTTTATTCTTCTTTGCATTTACTACAATTTTGTCGTACTACTACATTACAGAAACAAATGTTGCTTATTTAACGCGTAATCAAAATAATCAAGTTTCATCGATATTTATTAATATTGCTCGTGTGATTATTTTGTTCGCTACATTTTACGGTGCAGTTAAAACAGCTGATGTAGCATGGGCATTCGGTGATTTAGGTGTAGGTCTAATGGCTTGGTTAAATATCATTGCGATTTGGATTTTACATAATCCTGCCGTAAATGCTTTAAAAGATTATGAAATTCAAAAGAAACGTTTAGGCAACGGTTATAATGCAGTTTATCAACCTGATCCGAATAAATTACCTAATGCTGTCTTTTGGTTGAAGACGTATCCAGAACGTTTAAAACAAGCACGTGCCAAAAAGTAATCTACTTTTGTTTATAGTATATGTAGTGATCATTTGATAAAAAAGAAAAGTATTGAGAATTTTAGGTGCTCAGAAATTTGAATTTTAAAAATATAGTGTCTCTTGGTACAATAACAATACAACTACTAGGGGGCACTTTTTTATGTCAGAATTTAAAACTGGTAAGATTAATAAACATGTTTTATATAGTAATATTTTAAATAGAGATGTCACGTTAAGTATTTATTTACCAGAATCTTATAATCAACTTGTTAAATATAATGTCATTCTTTGCTTTGACGGATTAGATTTTTTACGTTTCGGGAGAATACAACGTACATATGAATCGTTAATCAAAGAAGCGCGTATTGATGATGCGATCATTGTTGGATTCCATTATGAAGACGTTGATAAGCGTAGAGAGGAATTTCATCCACAAGGAAGTCGTTCTCATTTAACTATTCAATCAGTCGGTAAAGAAATATTGCCATTTATTGACTCGACGTTTTCTACACTGAAAGTAGGTAATGCAAGGTTATTAGTAGGGGATAGTTTAGCGGGTAGTATTGCCTTATTAACGGCGTTGACCTATCCAACGATTTTTAGTCGTGTAGCAATGTTAAGTCCACATTCAGATGAAAAAGTATTAGATAAGCTAAATCAATGTGCAAATAAAGAACAATTGACAATTTGGCATGTCATTGGTCTAGATGAAAAAGATTTTACTTTACCAACAAATGGTAAGCGTGCCGATTTCTTAACACCGAATAGAGAATTAGCTGAACAAATTAAGAAATATAATATAACTTATTATTACGATGAATTTGATGGTGGTCACCAATGGAAAGATTGGAAACCATTGCTGTCAGATATATTATTGTATTTTTTAAGTAAAAACACAGATGATCAACTTTATGAATAATTTACATTAGTAGATTTAGTATGAATTGTCTTCATATAGTCTGGTCTATAATATAATTTATAAAAGATTTTACTGTTTAATTTAATTTAAATTTGACGAAATTGCAAAAGATGTATAATGAATTATTTTTAATGTAACGGTTTTCAAAGAAATTTGATATAATAGCAATAGGTTAAACAAAGGAGGAATTCAGATGATTTTAGGATTAGCATTAATTCCATCAAAGTCATTTCAAGAAGCGGTGGATTCTTACCGTAAAAGATATGATAAACAGTATTCACGAATTAAACCACATGTGACAATTAAAGCGCCATTTGAAATTAAAGATGGTGATTTAGATTCTGTCATTGAACAGGTTAGAGCTCGTATTAATGGTATACCAGCAGTAGAAGTTCATGCTACAAAAGCTTCTAGCTTCAAACCAACGAACAATGTGATTTACTTTAAAGTTGCGAAGACGGACGACTTAGAAGAATTGTTTAATCGCTTTAATGGAGAAGATTTCTATGGAGAAGCTGAACATGTTTTTGTGCCACACTTTACAATAGCACAAGGACTATCTAGCCAAGAATTCGAAGATATTTTTGGTCAAGTAGCATTAGCTGGGGTAGACCATAAAGAAATTATCGATGAATTAACTTTGTTACGTTTTGACGATGACGAAGATAAATGGAAAGTTATTGAAACGTTTAAATTAGCTTAAGTAACATAATAGTATTGTTAATCGTAGTATGTTTGAATTAATAAGAAAATGGTCATTTTTATTGAATGTAATAAAAATGACCATTTTCTTTATTTTAAAATACGTTTTAACCTTACTTAGCTTTTTCTCTATTTACTATAAAGTAGCTTCCATAAAATACAGCTAAGACTAAAAAGATTAATGCCGAGAAATAAAATGTATTGTTTAAATTGTTGGTAAATTGTGTAATTAATCCGCCAAATAATGGCCCTATCATTGAGCCGAATCCTTGGATACTATTAAAAACACCCCAAGTTTCTTCTTGTTCATCTGATTTGATAAATCGTGCCATAAAGGTATTCCATGCTGGTAATAAGATGCCATACATTAGACCGATAGCTAAAGCGATAATCCACACGATGTGAATATTAACAATCATAGATAGAGTAAAAATTAATATCATGTATAAAATAAATCCGCTTAGAATAACACCATACATAAAGTTTCTGCTGCGGTTATCTATTAGTTTCGATAAAAATAGCATCGAAACTGCACAGCCGATACCACCAATAATGATTGCAACAGTATATTCAATTGTGCTTACGTTAATAACCTTAGTAGCATATGTTGGTAATATAGGAACTAGGGCAGCAATTGCGGCACCTTGTAAAAGAATACCAGGGAACAACAATAAATGGCGCTTTGTCACATCAACAATTTGTCTCAATTGAGCTTTAACTGGACGAGTATTATAATTTGTTAACTTTACATCGACAAAATAATATAATATCCATGCAATTAAAACGACTAAAGACATCATGAAGGCAAAGCGTGTTGGGTGCACTTTGATAAGTAGATTCATAAAAACCATACCTACCAATAGGCCTAACAACCATGAAAAATAAACATAGCCCATTTGTTTGCCACGTTTATCTTCTTCAACACTGGATAACATAATGACCCAAATAGGACTAACTGCAATACCGAGCATCATAGCACTAAATATGATTACAAAAGGTGATGCTGGAAACCAAATAACTAAAAATAAACTTGTAAATGCTAAAATAAATCCAGTCGTTAAAACGATTTTTGTGCCGAATTTTTTCAGTAAAAATCCTATAACAAAGTTTGTAGATGCATCAGCAATAAAATGTATTGAAAATGCTAGAGACGTTATTGCTACAGCAATGGATGTAACTGTTGGCAAGAAATTAATATAGCTTAGGATATACATGCCTCTCGCAAATTCCATTAAAAATAAGATAATAAGCATTAAAATGAAATTTTTATGATTAGCGTAATTATTTAACGAAGAATCTTGCATATAAAGGAACCTTTCCATAAATCTCTTGTGGTTGTGATGAATGACCGATTAAATCAAGTAAGTCTCGACATATTGTCTGTGTAGCATACTTAATTTTATCTTGTTCCATTGTACTAATCATGTTAGTTAATTGCTCATTACCGTTCGTTAAACTTGCTACAATTTTTATTGCTTCTTCTGGAGTATCAGCGATTTTACCAAAACCTTTTTCTTCAAAGTAAAGGGCATTTTCAAGCTCTTGACCAGGTGCAGGATTTAGGAAAATCATTGGAATACAACGGGCGAAACCTTCAGTTATTGTGATACCACCAGGTTTCGTAATCATAAGTTGACTTGATGCCATCCATTCATTCATGTGTTTGGTATAACCTAGAATCAATACATTCTCGTTAGATTTAAACTTAGCTATTAAAGAACGCTTTAGCTCTTTGCTCTTACCACAAATCATAACTACTTGTGCATTTGCACTTTTCGCTAATATATCAGTAATCATCGTGTCAAAACCTTTAGATACACCAAATGCACCAGCTGACATTAAAATAGTTTGCTTATCTGGATCTAAGTTGTTGTCTATTAACCACTGCTTTTGATTAATAGGCGTTTCAAATTTGTTATCAATAGGAATACCTGTCACTTTAACTGTTGAAGGATCAATACCTACGTCTATGAAGTCTTGTTTCGTTTCTTTTGTTGCCACATAATATCTTGTTGAATACGGCGTAATCCAGTTTTTATGTAAGCGATAGTCTGTCATCACTGTAGCAACTGGAATATTAATGTTAAATTGCTCAGTTAGTACCGACATAACTGGTGTAGGAAACGTTAATAATATTAAATCTGGCTTTTCTTTTATCAATAAATTAATTAACTTATTAAGTCCATAGTATTTGTAAAAACATTTGTCTAGTTTATCTGGGCGGCTGTAATAAAACCCTTTGTACATATTTCTAAAATATTTAAAGCTATTGATATACCATTTTTTACAAATAGAAGTCAAAATTGGATGAGCTTCCATAAATAAATCGTGCTCAATGACGCTTAAATGGTCTAGATTCATATCATTAAGTTGATTAACGATACTCTGTGTAACTTGCATATGACCGTTACCGAATGAGCCAGTAATAATCAATATCTTTTTATTTTGAGTAACCATTAATAGCCACCCTCCGTTAGTTTGAAAATTTTATTTAAGTGTAACTTATTTTACGGCATTATAAAAGAAATAAAGACGCAAAGTCGTTACATTTATAGCAATTTTAATCAATAGATGAATTGATACAAAATAAAACGTTATTTTATAAAGCAATTTATTGTTCTATGTTTTATTTGTATATTTAAAATTATCCAGTATACAATTATAGCATATTTTTGGAAACAATTATGATATTATACCAAGTTACAAGATGGTTTTAATAATTTAAGATGAGCCATAATTGTAAAACTAATTCATAATACCGTATGTTTTATTTTTAATAGTAGAAATTAGAAAATGCTGATTAGTAGGATATAACAGTGAAATTATAAATTTATTAACATCAACAAAACGTGTATAATAAACATATTGTAGAAAAAGGAGCGGTTCAGTTTGGATGCAAGTACGTTGTTTAAGAAAGTAAAAGTAAAGCGTGTATTGGGTTCTTTAGAACAACAAATAGATGATATCACTACTGATTCACGTACAGCGAGAGAAGGTAGCATTTTTGTCGCTTCAGTTGGATATACTGTAGACAGTCATAAGTTCTGTCAAAATGTAGCTGATCAAGGGTGTAAGTTGGTAGTGGTCAATAAAGAACAATCATTACCAGCTAACGTAACACAAGTGGTTGTGCCGGACACATTAAGAGTAGCTAGTATTCTAGCACACACATTATATGATTATCCGAGTCATCAGTTAGTGACATTTGGTGTAACGGGTACAAATGGTAAAACTTCTATTGCGACGATGATTCATTTAATTCAAAGAAAGTTACAAAAAAATAGTGCATATTTAGGAACTAATGGTTTCCAAATTAATGAAACAAAGACAAAAGGTGCAAATACGACACCAGAAACAGTTTCTTTAACTAAGAAAATTAAAGAAGCAGTTGATGCAGGCGCTGAATCTATGACATTAGAAGTATCAAGCCATGGCTTAGTATTAGGACGACTGCGAGGCGTTGAATTTGACGTTGCAATATTTTCAAATTTAACACAAGACCATTTAGATTTTCATGGCACAATGGAAGCATACGGACACGCGAAGTCTTTATTGTTTAGTCAATTAGGTGAAGATTTGTCGAAAGAAAAGTATGTCGTGTTAAACAATGACGATTCATTTTCTGAGTATTTAAGAACAGTGACGCCTTATGAAGTATTTAGTTATGGAATTGATGAGGAAGCCCAATTTATGGCTAAAAATATTCAAGAATCTTTACAAGGTGTCAGCTTTGATTTTGTAACGCCTTTTGGAACTTACCCAGTAAAGTCGCCTTATGTTGGTAAGTTTAATATTTCTAATATTATGGCGGCAATGATTGCGGTGTGGAGTAAAGGTACATCTTTAGAAACGATTATTAAAGCTGTTGAAAATTTAGAACCTGTTGAAGGGCGATTAGAAGTTTTAGATCCTTCGTTACCTATTGATTTAATTATCGATTATGCACATACAGCTGATGGTATGAACAAATTAATCGATGCAGTACAGCCTTTTGTAAAGCAAAAGTTGATATTTTTAGTTGGTATGGCAGGCGAACGTGATTTAACTAAAACGCCTGAAATGGGGCGAGTTGCCTGTCGTGCAGATTATGTCATTTTCACACCGGATAATCCGGCAAATGATGACCCGAAAATGTTAACGGCAGAATTAGCCAAAGGTGCAACACATCAAAACTATATTGAATTTGATGATCGTGCAGAAGGGATAAAACATGCAATTGACATAGCTGAGCCTGGGGATACTGTCGTTTTAGCATCAAAAGGAAGAGAACCATATCAAATCATGCCAGGGCATATTAAGGTGCCACATCGAGATGATTTAATTGGCCTTGAAGCAGCTTACAAAAAGTTCGGTGGTGGCCCTGTTGATCAATAAAAGATTTATTGATGAAGGTAAAACTATTGATGTTTATTTATTCGAAGCATTAAATAACCAGATAATCATTGCTATACCAGATTGGTTTTGGTCATATCAGATGGCAATGACATTAGATGAAGAAACTTGTTTTGAAGCAATACTCATGCAATTGTTTGTTTTTAAAGAAGAGGAAGAGGCAGAATCGATTGCATCACAACTAACAGATTGGATAGAAACATATAAAAAGGAGAAAGACTAATGAACTTAAAGCAAGAAGTTGAGTCTAGAAAGACTTTTGCGATTATTTCACATCCCGATGCAGGGAAAACAACGTTAACTGAAAAACTATTGTACTTCAGTGGTGCTATTCGTGAAGCGGGTACAGTTAAAGGGAAGAAGACTGGTAAATTTGCGACAAGTGACTGGATGAAAGTTGAACAAGAGCGTGGTATTTCTGTAACTAGTTCAGTAATGCAATTTGATTACGATGATTATAAAATCAATATCTTAGATACACCAGGACATGAAGACTTTTCAGAAGATACGTATAGAACATTAATGGCAGTTGACAGTGCTGTCATGGTCATAGACTGTGCAAAAGGTATTGAACCACAAACATTGAAGTTATTTAAAGTTTGTAAAATGCGTGGTATTCCAATCTTTACATTCATTAATAAATTAGACCGAGTAGGTAAAGAACCATTTGAATTATTAGATGAAATCGAAGAGACATTAAATATTGAAACATACCCTATGAATTGGCCAATTGGTATGGGACAAAGTTTCTTTGGCATCATTGATAGAAAGTCTAAAACAATTGAACCATTTAGAGATGAAGAAAATATATTACATTTGAATGATGATTTTGAGTTGGAAGAAGATCATGCAATTACAAATGATAGTGCTTTTGAACAAGCGATTGAAGAATTAATGTTGGTTGAAGAAGCGGGTGAAGCCTTTGATAATGACGCGCTGTTGAGTGGAGACTTAACACCTGTATTTTTCGGTTCAGCTTTAGCTAACTTTGGTGTACAAAATTTCTTAAATGCATATGTTGATTTTGCGCCAATGCCAAATGCGAGACAAACAAAAGAAGACGTTGAAGTAAGCCCGTTTGATGATTCATTTTCAGGATTTATCTTTAAAATTCAAGCCAACATGGACCCTAAACACCGTGATAGAATTGCCTTTATGCGTGTCGTTAGTGGTGCATTTGAACGTGGTATGGATGTTACTTTGCAACGTACTAATAAAAAGCAAAAGATCACACGTTCAACGTCATTTATGGCAGACGATAAAGAAACTGTGAATCATGCTGTAGCAGGCGATATCATTGGACTATATGATACTGGTAATTATCAAATTGGAGATACTTTAGTTGGTGGAAAACAAACCTACAGTTTCCAAGATTTACCACAATTTACGCCAGAAATTTTTATGAAAGTTTCTGCTAAAAACGTCATGAAACAGAAGCATTTCCATAAAGGTATTGAACAATTAGTACAAGAAGGTGCGATTCAATACTATAAAACATTACACACAAACCAAATTATTTTAGGTGCTGTTGGTCAGTTACAATTTGAAGTTTTCGAACATAGAATGAAAAATGAATATAATGTTGATGTTGTTATGGAGCCAGTAGGCCGTAAAATTGCACGTTGGATTGAAAATGAAGACCAAATTACAGATAAGATGAACACATCAAGATCGATTTTAGTGAAAGATAGATATGACGATTTAGTATTCTTATTTGAAAATGAATTTGCAACAAGATGGTTTGAAGAGAAATTCCCTGAAATTAAATTGTATAGTTTACTTTAACAGCTCAATTGTATAATCGAATTTGTTACATTAAAAATAATTGTTTCGTTGAAGAAAAATAAATTGTATATTTTAAAAGAAAAAGGTATACTATGATGTATCAAATGAATAACCTATGGCATTTTGTCAGAGGGGAGTAACTTAAGAATCATGACCGTATAAATGATTCGACACTTTATCGTCATTACGAAGATATCTTCCGGTAAAGTGGGCAATTTAAATTGCTTAGTGAGACCTTTGCTATTTATTTAGCATAGGTCTTTTTGTTTGTACTTAACTTATTTATTTAAAGGAGTTGTACATGTTAATGGATCCAAGTTTGATCTTACCTTATTTATGGGTACTTGTCGTTTTAGTATTTTTAGAAGGCTTATTAGCAGCAGATAACGCGATTGTTATGGCTGTAATGGTTAAGCACTTACCACCCGAACAGCGTAAAAAAGCTTTGTTTTACGGTTTGTTAGGTGCATTTGTATTTAGATTTTTAGCATTATTCTTAATTAGTATTATCGCGAACTTTTGGTTTATTCAAGCTGCAGGAGCGGTTTACTTAATTTATATGTCAATCAAAAATCTGTGGCAGTTCTTTAAACACCCAGAAATTGAAAGTCCTGAAGCTGGAGATGATCATCATTATGATGAATCTGGTGAAGAGATTAAAGCAAGTAACAAATCATTCTGGGGAACTGTGTTGAAAATAGAATTTGCAGATATCGCATTTGCCATTGATTCTATGCTTGCTGCTTTAGCTATTGCTGTAACACTTCCTAAAGTTGGTATTCACTTTGGTGGTATGGACTTAGGTCAGTTCGTAGTCATGTTCCTAGGTGGAATGATTGGTGTTATTCTAATGCGTTATGCAGCAACATGGTTTGTAGAGCTATTAAACAAATATCCAGGACTTGAAGGTGCAGCCTTCGCAATCGTTGGTTGGGTAGGTGTTAAATTAGTTGTCATGGTATTAGCGCACCCAGACATCGCTGTATTGCCTGAGCACTTCCCACATGGCGTATTATGGCAATCTATTTTCTGGACAGTACTAATTGGATTAGTAATTATCGGTTGGTTAGGTTCAGTTGTTAAAAATAAAAAATCGCATAAATAATTGATGTGAAGCGGACAATCTTAATTTAGTTTAAGGTTGTCCTTTTTCATTTAATTGAGTGATTTATGAAAAATGGATTTTGAAGAATGTGAATCAAAAGATGCGATATAGTATTAAGAATATGTGCCTTTTATATTTAGCATTTTTTCAATAGAAATTATATAGATTTTAAAGCAAATTAAGTGTTAATGTGTCATAATGATAAGTGATTTTATTGAATGGAGTGGACATTAGTGGATATTGGTAAAAAACATGTAATTCCTAAAAGTCAGTACCGACGTAAGCGTCGTGAATTCTTCCACAACGAAGACAGAGAAGAAAATTTAAATCAACATCAAGATAAACAAAATATAGATAATACAACATCAAAAAAAGCAGATAAGCAAATACATAAAGATTCAATTGATAAGCACGAACGTTTTAAAAATAGTTTATCATCGCATTTAGAACAGAGAAACCGTGATGTTAATGAGAATAAAGCTGAAGAAAGTAAAAGTAAACAGGATAGTAAGTCAGCATATAACAGAGATCATTATTTAACAGACGATGTATCTAAAAAACAAAATTCATTAGATTCAGTGGACCAAGATACAGAGAAATCAAAATATTATGAGCAAAATTCTGAAGCGACTTTATCAACTAAATCAACCGATAAAGTAGAATCAACTGAAATGAGAAAGCTAAGTTCAGATAAAAACAAAGTTGGTCATGAAGAGCAACATGTACTTTCTAAACCTTCAGAACATGATAAAGAGACTAGAATTGATTCTGAGTCTTCAAGAACTGATTCAGACAGCTCGATGCAGACAGAGAAAATAAAAAAAGACAGTTCAGATGGAAATAAAAGTAGTAATCTGAAATCTGAAGTAATATCAGACAAATCAAATACAGTACCAAAATTGTCGGAATCTGATGATGAAGTAAATAATCAGAAGCCATTAACTTTACCGGAAGAACAGAAATTGAAAAGACAGCAAAGTCAAAATGAGCAAACAAAAACCTATACATATGGTGATAGCGAACAAAATGACAAGTCTAATCATGAAAATGATTTAAGTCATCATACACCATCGATAAGTGATGATAAAGATAACGTTATGAGAGAAAATCATATTGTTGACGATAATCCTGATAATGATATCAATGCACCATCATTATCAAAAACAGATGACGATCGAAAACTTGATGAAAAAATTCATGTTGAAGATAAACATAAACAAAATGCAGACTCGTCTGAAACGGTGGGATATCAAAGTCAGTCAACTGCATCTCATCGTAGCACTGAAAAAAGAAATATTTCTATTAATGACCATGATAAATTAAACGGTCAAAAAACAAATACAAAGACATCGGCAAATAATAATCAAAAAAAGGCTACATCAAAATTGAACAAAGGGCGCGCTACGAATAATAATTATAGTGACATTTTGAAAAAGTTTTGGATGATGTATTGGCCTAAATTAGTTATTCTAATGGGTATTATTATTCTAATTGTTATTTTGAATGCCATTTTTAATAATGTGAACAAAAATGATCGCATGAATGATAATAATGATGCAAATGCTCAAAAATATACGACAACGATGAAAAATGCCAATAACACAGTTAAATCGGTCGTTACAGTTGAAAATGAAACATCAAAAGATTCATCATTACCTAAAGATAAAGCATCTCAAGACGAAGTAGGATCAGGTGTTGTATATAAAAAATCTGGAGATACGTTATATATTGTTACGAATGCACACGTTGTCGGTGATAAAGAAAATCAAAAAATAACTTTCTCGAATAATAAAAGTGTTGTTGGGAAAGTGCTTGGTAAAGATAAATGGTCAGATTTAGCTGTTGTTAAAGCAACTTCTTCAGACAGTTCAGTGAAAGAGATAGCTATTGGAGATTCAAATAATTTAGTGTTAGGAGAGCCAATATTAGTCGTAGGTAATCCACTTGGTGTAGACTTTAAAGGCACTGTAACAGAAGGTATTATTTCAGGTCTGAACAGAAATGTTCCTATTGATTTCGATAAAGATAATAAATATGATATGTTGATGAAAGCTTTCCAAATTGATGCATCAGTAAATCCAGGTAACTCGGGTGGTGCTGTCGTCAATAGAGAAGGAAAATTAATAGGTGTAGTTGCAGCTAAAATTAGTATGCCAAACGTTGAAAATATGTCATTTGCAATACCTGTTAATGAAGTACAAAAGATTGTAAAAGATTTAGAAACAAAAGGTAAAATTGACTATCCCGATGTAGGTGTTAAAATGAAGAATATTGCCAGTCTAAATAGTTTTGAAAGACAAGCAGTTAAATTGCCAGGAAAAGTTAAGAATGGTGTTGTTGTAGATCAAGTTGACAACAATGGTTTAGCAGATCAATCTGGTCTGAAAAAAGGTGATGTAATTACTGAATTAGATGGCAAACTTTTAGAAGATGATTTACGCTTTAGACAGATTATATTTAGTCATAAAGATGACTTGAAATCAATTACAGCGAAGATTTATAGAGATGGTAAAGAGAAAGAAATTAATATTAAACTAAAATAATGTTGAGGTGAACAACGTGTCAATTTTTAGCCAGTTTTTAAAAAGATCAAGCCCTCAACAAGGTATTGTATTGTACTATATCGTCGCAATTGTCATTGCATTTTTATTATTAAACTTACCGTATGTTCATAAACCAGGTGTAGAAGTAAATCCAATTGACACATTATTTGTTGCCGTATCCGGAATTAGTGTTACTGGATTGTCTCCGATAAGTATTGTCGATACCTATTCTACATTTGGACAATTAATTATCCTCGTGATATTAAATATTGGTGGAATTGGCGTCATGGCAATTGGTACGATGTTATGGGTGGTACTAGGTAAACATATTGGAATTAGAGAACGTCAGTTAATTATGTTAGATAATAACAAAAACACAATGAGTGGTACCGTCAAATTGATTATTGATATTGTAAAATCAATATTTGTAATCGAACTCGTAGGAGCCATGTTATTAGCATTTTACTTTTATCGAGATAATCCAGATTTAAAATATGCAATCATGCAAGGTGTTTTTGTTTCTATTTCTGCCACTACCAATGGTGGATTAGATATTACAGGTAAGTCATTAATTCCTTATGCACATGATTATTTTGTACAAGCGATAGTTATATTTTTAATAATTTTAGGATCAATCGGCTTCCCAGTATTATTAGAAGTTAAAGCTTATATTCAAAATAGGGTTACTAATTTTAGATTTTCATTATTTACTAAAATTACGACATCAACATATTTATTCCTATTTATTGTTGGGGTATTAGCCATTCTATTATTTGAACATAACCATGCGTTCAAAGGATTAAGTTGGCATCAATCGTTATTCTATTCGCTGTTTCAATCAGCGACTACAAGAAGTGCGGGTCTTCAAACAATTGATGTGACAACACTAAGTGACCCCACTAATATTATCATGGGTATTTTAATGTTTATAGGATCTTCGCCAAGTTCGGTTGGTGGCGGTATTCGTACAACAACTTTCGCTATTTTAATTTTGTTTTTAATTAACTTTAGTAATAATGCCGATAAAACATCCATTAAAGTTTACAATAGAGAAGTACACATTATGGATATTCAACGTTCATTTGCAGTATTTACAATGGCGACAATTTTAACATTTTTAGGAATGCTAATTATATCAGCTACTGAAAATGGTAAGCTTACATTTTTACAAGTATTTTTTGAAGTCATGTCTGCATTTGGAACTTGTGGACTATCGCTTGGTGTCACAAGTGATATTAGTGATATTTCTAAGGTCGTACTAATGGTACTCATGTTTATAGGACGTGTTGGCTTAATATCATTTATCATTATGATAGCAGGACGTCGAGAACCAGATAAATTCCATTATCCAAAAGAACGTATTCAAATAGGATAATATAATAGCAATCTAAGTTTAGTTAATGTAGATTTTAACTGGAACTTAGATTGCTTTTTTAGTTTGTATTTTTAACTTATTTTATAAGACGATTGGTTTTGAAAATGGTAAACTAGTAACAATGAGAGGTGTAACATGATGGAAAAAAATGAAAACATTAATGTAGAGATTTTAACTACGTCAGATATGCATAGTCATTTCTTAAATGGTGATTATGGTTCAAATATTTATAGAGCTGGTACTTATGTTAACCAAGTAAGAGCACAAAATCATCGCGTCATTTTATTAGATAGTGGCGGAAGTTTAGCTGGCTCGTTAGCGGCCTATTATTATGCTATTGTTGCACCTTATAAACGACATCCAATGATAAAGTTAATGAACAGAATGCATTATGATGCTAGCGGTGTGAGTCCAAGTGAATTCAAGTTTGGTTTATCATTTTTAACTCGTTCAATTGCTTTGGCACGTTTTCCATGGTTATCAGCAAATATTGAATACAATGTTACTAAGGAGCCTTATTTTTCAACTCCATATTGTATTAAACATTTTGGTGACTTAAAAATTGCTATCGTAGGCGTCACAGCAGATGGTTTAATGGAAAATGAGTATTCTGAAATGGAGCAAGATGTATCTATTGAAAAGACATTAGTGGCATCAAAACGTTGGATTAGATATATCCATGAAGTTGAAGAGCCAGATTTTTTGATTGTAATTTATCATGGTGGATTGAATAAAATTAGTAATAGTACGAAAAATAAAAAGGCAAGTTCGAATGAAGCTGAAAAATTAATGGAAGAACTCGGTGTTATAGATTTAATGATTACAGCTCATCAGCATCAAACAATAGTAGGTCAAGATCATGAAACGTATTATGTTCAGGCTGGTCAAGATGCAAAAGAGCTTGTACATCTTTCGATTAATTTTAAAAAGAGAACAACAACTTATGATGTTGAAAGCATTGATTCTAAAGTGATTGACTTAAATGAGTATGAAGAGGATCAAGAATTATTAGATTTAACATTCTATGATAGAAAAGCAGTAGCTTATTGGTCACAGGAAATCATAAGTGATAAAGGTTTGATGTTATCAGTAAATGGGTTACAAGATTTAGTCTGTCAAACACATCCATTTTCGCAATTATTACATGATGCAATTCACCTTGCATTTGATAATGATATAACATGTGTCCACGTGCCTATGAACGGAGAGAAGGGGTTGAGTGGACAGATTCGAAATGAAGATTTGTATCATGCATACCCATATCCAGATAAGCCAATGGATATGACAATTAGTGGTCAAAATATCAAAGATATATTGGAGTATAGTTATTCACATTTAGATTTTGTTAACGAGCAATTAAGCTTAACAATTATTGATGAAACGTTATGTACAATGTGGCAAGGATTCAATTATGAGATTGATATGAATCAAGAACCTGGGCAACGAGTAATGTTAGATCAAATTGATTTGACTAAGAGTTATAGAGTTACAATGACTGACTATTGTTATCGTAACTACAAGAATTATTTAAAAAATGCTATTATACATGAATCATACGATGAAACAATGAGTACATTAATTGCAGAGAAGTTAAGAGATCCGAATTATCGTATTTCATGTAGGGATAATTTTGTAGTTAAAAACAGGTAAATATTGCTATGTAATAAATTAATTAAAAGTTCAACAAGTATAAAAACCTTTCTTAGAGAAGATTATCTAGGAAAGGTTTTTAGAATTTTAAAATTTATATATAAGAACAGCGAAATACTCATTCATTATATATAAGTAAACAAAAAAGCTTAAATGGTATATACCATTTAAGCAAGTAACGGAAACGGAGGGATTCGAACCCTCGCGCCGCTTTCGCGACCTACACCCTTAGCAGGGGCGCCTCTTCAGCCAACTTGAGTACGTTTCCAATGGCTCCACAGGTAGGACTCGAACCTACGACCGATCGGTTAACAGCCGATAGCTCTACCACTGAGCTACTGTGGATTAATTTGTATGTGTTTGAATATCAAGCACAAATATTATTATAACAAGATTAAGTTAATTTGCAATAGATACCTTAAAAAAATATGCAGAACATTTACACTATATTTATAAAACATTCCGCATATTTTAAAAATAAACAATTTATTTATCTTCAAATAAAGAATAGCGTGTCAATGCTTCAAACACATTCAATGTGGCTTTATTATAATCTATTGGTTGGTCGGGATTTTTTGATATCATGCGAGATTGTTTATCTACCATGTAATAGTAAAAAATGGAATTGCTATATTGATGCCATAAACTGTGGTATGAAACATGAAGAATGATTGATTCATTATTAATAAATGTCACTTTACATTTACGATTTTTTAATTCTTTAATACTTTCGATATAATGCATATTTAACCAAATATTTTCATTTTGTCTGTCAGAATGTGTTGGGAAAAAATAAGTTGGAAATAATGGTGTTAGTAAAATAGGTGGTTTACTAGAAATGCCAGTAATGCGGTTTGTCTCTGCTTTCTTGCCAAGATAAGTATTACCATAAAATTTGCAAGAGCGTTCAATGATTTTCTGGACTTTAAAAGGATTTTGAATACGCGTTTTGTCAAACCGAATTATTTCACTACCATTTCTTTGATCGTCATCATCAAATGCTGGTCGAATAACCATGTCTCCTTTGCGTATCACATAAATATTTTGAGAATACATAAGCAAAACCTCGCTTTATTAAGTTTTAAACCATTAATATAAAAATACAATTAATGATATAGAGATATTTTATAATAAAATTCTGAGTTGTCAAGTTATTATTTTGGTGAAAATGTACAATATTTTTTAACTAATAGTCAGAATATTCATTGATTTCAAAATTAGAAAAATGTATACTTATTATAAATTAAAGAAAGGTAGTGGTTTCTATGAAATACAATACTAATGTCAAACATACAACTTTAGAAGCGTTTGTCACAACCGTCAATGATTTGGGTATTGAATTAATTATCAATGAAGCACTTCGAGAGGTAAGAAAACGACAGCTCATAGAACTTATAGATGACGCACTCGTCAATAAAGATGAAGCAGCATTTAATCAATATACGGCAGAATACAAAAATTTGGAGGCATTTCTCGGTGAATAACATTGATTCGAATTCCATAACGCAATCATAAAAGGACTATTCTTAACATCTCATACATGTAAGAATAGTCCTTTAATCGTTTATGACATTAATCTAATTAATTCATGTCTATCTATGTCACCGAAATAATGATATAAATCATATTCTGATAGTGCTTCTTCTATGTGCTCAAAGTCGTGTAGACAGCCAACTAATCCATTTTCAAGATCAGTGACATCTCCGACACCAAAGAAATCACCGAAAATTTTTGCATGTTCGATTTTACCTCGTTTAACATCAAACTTAATTTGTACAAATCCTTTTTCAAATTTTTCCTCGCGTTCAAAGTTATATTTAGGGTTTCTTCCATAATTCCATTCCCAAGTTCTATATTTGTCGTTACTTAACTTTTCAATATTTTTCCAATCTTCATCCGTTAATTTATATTCTTCTACTTCAGTTTCTCCAAAGATAGTTTTCAAGATGATTTTTTTAAATTCTTCAATTTCTAAAGGGGCATTTAAAAATTCTTGAATGTTTGCTACTCGTTTACGAACTGATTTAATACCTTTTGATTTAATCTTAGCTGGATTAACTTTTAGTGCATTCTGAACTTCGTCTAAATCACTATTTAACATCAACGTACCATGACTAAACATTCTATTTTTAACTTTAACCATGGCATTCCCTGAGATTTTCGCTTGTCCAACTTGAATATCGTTACGACCAGTTAATTCAGCATTTACGCCTAAAGATTGTAATGCTTGAACAATTGGTTCAGTGAATTTTTGGAAATTGTGGAAACTGTTACCATCATCATCTGTTATAAAACTAAAGTTTAAATTGCCAGTATCATGATAAACAGCGCCACCACCAGAAATTCTTCTAACTACATCGATGTTGTGAGCATCGATATATGTCTGATTTACTTCCTCAATCGTATTTTGATTCTTTCCAACAATGATAGATGGTCTATTTATGTAAAATAAAAAGTAACTTTCTTCTGCTGGTAAATTTTTTAAAACATATTCTTCCATTGCTAAGTTTAAAGTTGGATCTGTAATATTATTATTACTAATGAATTTCATTACAATCTCTCCCTTATATCTATATATATTCTCTACTTATTTATGCCTTAACTTTGCTCAAAATGCCAATTATATACTCACAAATCATTCTAAATATCGGCTTAAAGTTACATTTTATTATTTTTGATTGTTAATAGTTTATTTGTTAAGTGAATTTTAGTACAATATAATTTAGTTATGATTTAAGGAGGACTTAAAATGACTGTTGCAGAAGTGGGTAACATTGTTGAGTTTATGGATGGATTAAGAGGTCGTGTTGAAAAAATCAACGATAACTCTGTTATTGTTGACTTAACAATTATGGAAAATTTTAATGACCTTGATTTACCGGAAAAAACTGTTATCAATCATAAACGATATAAGATTGTTGAATAAGAAGGTAAGTTATAATGAATAAAATCTCGAAGGCTTTAACTTGGTTTATTATAAGTTTCATTATATTTCATCTCATATTATTTATTATGTGGGGCGAACACCAAGAATACTGGTATTTATATACAGGTATAATGCTAATTGCTGGTATCAGTTATGTATTTTATCAAAGAGATATTGAATCTAAGCGGTTGCTTACATCAATTGGTGTTGGTATTATTACGGCAATTATTTTAATTATGCTTCAACTTTTATTCTCACTTATAACTTCTAATTTAAGTTATAGTTCATTAATTAAAGAATTAGCAAGAACAGGTGTCAATTGGAAGTGGCAAATGTTAGTAACTTTACTTTTTGTCATTCCATGTCACGAGTTATATATGAGAACTGTTTTACAAAAAGAATTAACACATTTTTCAATACCGAAATGGGTAGCTATATTAATAACTGCAATTTGTTCTAGTTCATTATTTATTTATTTAGATAATTGGTGGATAGTAACATTTATATTTGTTGCACAAGTGATATTATCATTAAGTTATGAGTATACTCGACGTATAGCAACAACATCCGTTGCACAAATTGTAGCTATTATATTGTTATTAATTTTTAATGCTTAAATAAGCTTTTCTTAGACGTATGTGTTCTAAGAAAAGCTTTTTTGCTTAAGAATAGCAATACGAAGATTCGAGGCATGCTTCATTATAGTGGTAATATTTTTTAACAGCAAGCGGTTATTATTGAGATTAGGTTTTAGTCAGTTTTTATTACTAAATATTTTATAAAAATGGTATAATATTTTTTTGAGCAAGTTGAATTGATGGTGGCTATCTGAGTAAAGGGGGGTGGTGCCTATGGCATTACTTAACACTTTTGAAAGGAAAAGCCTATTGTGATATCTATTGCAAACGCATTACATTTAATGTTAAGTTTCGGTATGTTTATCGTCACTTTCATTGGTATAGTAGTAGCAATAATAAATTTAAGCAATAAAAAATAACCATCATTTCAAAACTTTGACATAGAATGATGGTTAAAGAAAATCTCATTTAGTCACCGTCTTTTTAACGGGCTCATTAGGCGACATGTTCCTGCATGTCGTCTTTTTACATTTTTATAGTAACATATCTTTTATTTAATTGTCTATTTTTATTAGATGTGTAACAAAATTTTGAAGTATTTTCCGTATATTGCCTGCTAAACATGTCAGATTTGAAAGGAAAATCATACTGTGGTAGAAATCAATTATGATTATATGGTAGTACTTATAAATAAGTGATTTCTATTGAATATGTAATGAAGTTCATATATTAATATAACTTTCATTGATATAGAAGTCGCAATGATTAATTTAAACAATATAAAACAACCATCATTTCCAAACTTTGACAAAGAATAATGGTTAAAGCAAATCTCATTTAGTCACCGTCTATTTAACGGGTTCAATAGGCGACATGTTCCTGCATATCGTCTATTTATGCACTGCGCAATTTAATAATAATACAATTATACTTTGATGTCCATTTAACATGAAGTAGTTGAAATTTGCAGCGAATAAATTAACCTTGACTATTTTCAGAAAATTCTGTATAAATAACGAAAAAGAGATATGGATTAAATATGAAGAGGTGTTTTTATAGAAGAACAAAATTTTTGGCGCTATATTATATTTATCTTTAGCACTTGGATTATCAACAGCAACTTATGCATCTACAGAATACGCAGAAGGAGGCACTTGGAGTCACGGTGTCGGCAGTAAGTATGTTTGGTCATATTATTATCATGGTCATAAAGGTCATGGTGCAACAGCTATTGGAAAATATAGATCATTTAGTGGTTATACAAGAGCTGGTGTAAAAGCAAAAGCATCAGCTACTAAACATAATTGCTGGGTCAATAGAGCGTATTATAACATTTATTAAATACTAAAAAATCATAGAAAATAAACAACGCAAGAGGTACAACATGAAATGGTTCAAATTAATACTTGATGTTACAATCTTCATTCTGATTGCTATATTGTTATTTGTTTATACATATAAAGAAAACGAAGAAATATTGCCTGATACTAAATACCCTATAGCGGTAACTGACTGGAATAAAAAATATAGTAAAAATGAGATTTATAAACGTATAGATCAATTCGCTAAAAATGAGAACGTAGCAATCTATAAATCAACTTCAAATTATACAAACAAAAACGTAGATAAAGATATATATGTATTTAATAAATCAAAAGCAACAACTATCACTCCTTTTAATGCTAAATATAACATTCATTATTTAAGTGATGACGAATTATTAAAAAAAGATATCAAAGGGAGTTATTTTGTAAAAGACAAAAATTTTGACGTATCTAAATTCATAAATTTTTTAAAAGAATATGGTGTTACTGCTGAATCATACAAAATAGATCATATGATGATTGCCGTTGGTGTCATTAAACAAATGAATATAGAAGTTCCGTTATCCGCACTTTTAATCGTTTATTTTATTTATTATATTTTCGAAAAGAACATTAATTTCAAAGCGTATGCGATTAAGTATTTAAATGGTTTTACATTAAGAAAAATAATTTTTGAAAATTTTTCAAAAAAATGCACGTATTGGGTAACGTTAATCATAAGTCAAATTCTTTTAACTACAAGTGTACTTTGGATATTAAATTACACGGGTAATTTAGATTTATTCATATTAAGATTAGTTCTGCTTTCATGTCTTTTCATTTTAACGATTAGTGTTATTAATTTATGGACTTTCTTAATGTTACTAAATTTAAATATTGCCAATATGATTAAAGGTAAGCAGCACTTTAAAACAATTCGTTTTATTAATACAGTTTGTAAAAGTATTCTCTTAGTACTAATAGCTAGTGTAATGATAGAAAATACTAGTGTTATTAAAGATTTGAATAAAATAAAGGAAACTGAGAAATATTGGAATGTATTAGATGATTATTACACGATTGAATTTGCACCTTATCACGAAACGAAACAAAGTTTGATTGATAATATGCTGCGATCAGAACAATTAGTAAAGGCTAGTGAAGCAGAAAATAATGCGATTTTATTCAAACCAAAGGGTGACTCCGTAGACAATGACAACTTTTCGCCTGATGAGGGGAATGTAATATTAGTAAATAATCAGTTCTGGTCGATTTATTACAAGCAGTTTCAACCTGATATTCCGATAAAAAATCAAAAAAATAATGTCGAAGTAATTATTCCACAAAAGTTTCATGCAATGCGTAATGAAATCAATCAAGCATATCATTCATGGTTTGAATTTGTACAAAATAAAAATAATAAAGAGAATAAGTTATCTATACAGTTTATCAACAAAAATGATTATCGAATTTTTACATTTGATGCACGAGATAGTCGCCATTTGTCATTTATAGAGGCGCCAATCATTGTGAATGTTCAGGCATCAGATTTATCGAATGATTTTTATTATGCCATGATCAGTCAAGGCGGGTATTTATTCAAAAATTATGACGCGCTAGTAAAAAATATTGAAAAGTATCATCTTGATGGGGAAATCAGTGGAATAACCAATTATAAAGATAGCGTGATGGAAATGTATCATGAAAACAATTTGAAATTAACAGTACTCAACTTTTCACAAATCATTATCGCAATCATTTTAATAATTATTATTTTATTTGATGTGAAATATTATTTTGAACAACATCGAAAATTACTCGTAATCAAAAAGCTATATGGTTATTCAACATTAAGAGCTAATTACCAATACTTATTAATAAATAATATAGTAGTTGTTTTTATTGGAATATTGACGAATGTAATTTTACATTCTCAGTATATAATGATGATATTTGCAACGATTATTGTCGTTCAAATATTATTGCAGATTTGCAGCCTATACTATCATGGCCGACGTTTTAATGAAGTTATCAAGGAGTTTTAACTATGAAATTTATCATTGCAATATTATTAGGATTAATCGTATCCATTACTATTGCTTTTACAATCATACATCATCCTATACTTGATCGTTTTAATCCTTTCTTAAAAACGGAGTATAGTTATGCCAAAGTGCCAAAAGGTACGCAACAATATGTTAATATTACGGCTTATAGTGAAAGAGGGGAAAAGCTTGATTATAAATTAACATTTAATGGATTTTCTCCTAGTAGAACGTATGTCGAAATAAAGCATAAAGGGCAATATGTCATATCGATCACATATGTTGAAAAAGAGGATACACCAAAAGAGGTAAGACAAGAATGATAGAATTAAAAGATTTAACCATACAAAAAGGTAATACACATATTTTGAAGAAACTTAATTTGAAATTTCAATGTGGAAAATCATATGCACTTATTGGTAAAAGTGGATGCGGTAAATCTACATTATTAAATACTATTGCTGGACTTGAAAAAACGGGGAAACAATATGTCTATTGTAATGGTCAATTAGAACAATTTAAATCTAATTTTTACAGAGATAAATTAGGATATTTATTTCAAAATTATGGATTAATCGATAATTTGACAGTAAATGAAAATTTAGATATTGGATTAGCATATAAAAAAATAAGTAAGAAAGAAAAAGAACAATTAAAGATACGTTATATAGAACAGTTTGGTCTGTCAAACAGTTTAAAAAGAAAAGTTCATACGCTAAGTGGAGGTGAACAACAACGTGTCGCTTTAATTAGAATGATGTTAAAAGATCCGATTGTTATGTTAGCTGATGAACCAACGGGTGCGTTAGATCCTAAAACAGGACAGATGATTATTCAATCATTATTTGATTTGGTCGATGAAAATAAAGTGCTGATTTTAGCAACACATGATATGGCTATTGCAAATCAATGTGACGAAATAATAGATTTAGAACAGTATAGTAAAGTAGCATCTATGTGATATCCAAAAGATAAAATTAAAAGCCAATCAATGGGAAATGTTGACTTCAACACTCCGTTTGATTGGCTTTTATAATGTGTTACTAAGTTATGAAAGTAACAACGGTAAACTGAAAAAAAGCAATATAATAATATTTAATACGATTAGTAATAAATGTAATTGATTTTTCGTTTTAATATAGCAAAAAACAATGACTAAAGATAACAACAATATCATGATTGCACCTGGGAAGAACCATAATGCTGAAGCTGTGTACCAAATCATTGGTAACGCCATAATAATAAAAGATATAAGACAAGAAAGGATACCAATAATATTATAAGTTCTAGTCAAAATTACACCTCCAATTTTCATTTTAAAATGACATGCGTAAAACAATCATTTTAAATACATCATACAATAAAATTAAATTGTGCGCTAGAAGAATTTGAAATTAAATTGAATTGGCTTGATTAAAAGGTGATTTTATAGAAGTTAATAAAAATGGTTATTTAATAGAAAAACATAATATTAAAGACATGGCTGATAAAATACTAAAGCTTGTTAATAATGATGTTTTAGCAGAGGAGTTTGGTTCGAAAGCGAGAGAAAACATTATAGAAAAATATTCAACGGAATCAATATTAGAAAAATGGTTAAATCTTTTCAATAGCTAAATGAAAAAATCCTAGGTATTCATGAGTACCTAGGATTTTTACGCATGATATATACAAAAAAAGAGAGGATAGTCCTCTCAAATAATAGTTAATAAAATTGTAGCCATTTCTTCCAGCTGTAACTACTAATACAAGCTAAGTTCATTACGATATGTATGATTTCAAATTCATAACCACTTACATATCCTCTTGTAAGTTTAAGTGTGAAGATTGAGCCTAACATAACACAAATATAAAAAACATTAACATAAGGCGTTAAAAAGCCGATAATAAGTGCTAAACCTCCAACAACTTCACCAATTGACATCAATACTGCGATGGTAGGTGGTAAACCTAAAGAGCCTAAGAAGTGAATTGTTCCATCTAAATCAACAAATTTCAAAGTACCATGCACTAAGAATGATGTTGCTAACATCCATCTAATTAAAAGCATACCTAATTTCATCATGTCACCTCCAACATTCATATTTTTAAAACATAGTCCAAATTATATTTGTAAACATGTGGAAAGTAAAGATTTTTTATAAGATTAATTATTAAATATTTATTAAATATTCTATTGTATTGAACAATTGTTGTAGAAAGATGTTTAAGTCATCAGTTACTTTTTGTATTTATAAATAAAGATTAGTACAGCATAGTGCAAAGATTATAGGGAAATGAATTAACTATTGCATCGCTATTTATGAATCGTAAACACTATTATGAAATTGCGAGAGTAGTATGGATAATTAGAATGATGGTTTGAGATAAATGAGTATTATTAACCAGTGCGTCATCTTCAAAATTAGAGGCCATTTGCTGTTTATAATAAGAAGATTTGATAATAAACTATGATAAGAAAAAATAATAGCATACCAAATATATCATAAACAAATTAAATGATAAAATAATAATGTAGTTTTCTATTAAAGTTGTTTGGAGGTAAATATGTGAATAGGAATATCGTTAAATTAGTTGTGTTTATGCTAATCTTAGTTGTAGCAGTAGCGGGTTGTGGTCAAAAAGATACTGAAGAGAAAACTGAAATGACGACAATAAAAGATGAATTAGGAACTGAAAAAATTAAGAAAAATCCTAAACGTGTTGTTGTATTAGAATATAGTTTTGCTGATTATTTAGCAGCATTAGATATGAAACCTGTTGGTATTGCAGATGATGGCAGCACTAAAAATATAACAAAGTCAGTAAGAGATAAGATTGGGGCATATGAATCGGTTGGATCTAGACCGCAACCGAATATGGAAGTGATAAGTAAATTAAAACCGGATTTGATCATTGCAGATGTTAGCAGACATAAGAAAATCAAATCAGAATTGAGCAAAATTGCTCCGACAATCATGTTAGTTAGCGGTACGGGAGATTATAATGCAAATATTGAAGCATTTAAAACAGTCGCTAAAGCAGTAGGCAAAGAGAAAGAAGGCGAGAAGCGTCTGGAAAAGCATGATAAAATATTAGCGGAGATTAGAAAGAAAATTGAACAGAGTACGTTAAAATCTGCATTTGCATTCGGTATCTCAAGAGCAGGTATGTTTATTAATAATGAAGATACATTTATGGGACAATTCTTAATTAAAATGGGTATTCAACCTGAAGTCACAAAAGACAAAACTACGCATGTTGGTGAACGCAAGGGTGGTCCTTATATATATTTAAATAATGAAGAACTTGCCAATATCAATCCAAAAGTTATGATTTTAGCCACTGACGGAAAAACGGACAAAAATAGAACGAAATTCATTGATCCTGCAGTTTGGAAATCATTAAAAGCTGTGAAAGATAACAAAGTTTATGACGTTGACCGAAATAAGTGGTTGAAATCAAGGGGGATTATCGCAAGTGAAAGTATGGCAGAAGATTTAGAAAAAATTGCAGAAAAAGCAAAATAAAAATACAGCGCTACTCGTAAATCATATAAGAGTGGCGCTGTATTTTTAATTATGTTTATTATCTGTCGGATGTGATGATTTACCTGAAAGTTTATTTCGAATAAATTTAATTACATAACCGACAAGGATTGTTTTAACAATTCTTTTAATGAATTGGCGCATCGTTACATACCTCATTTCTCTATATCTTACGAACTATATACCCATTCATATATGCTTTTTAAACGTCATTGTCACAATTTAATTTTTAGGGAATATAATATAACCATCTTTATCTGCTTTTTTAGTAAAAATGACAAAAATTGCATGTATTATTGAGATGATGGTAGGGATACCTGTCCAGAAAAATAATAAGTGAAAAAGACCTTGTCCAAATTTATCAGCATAAAATTTATGAATACCTAAACCTCCAAGAAATAATGCAACAATAACATAAATGGCTTTATTGACTTTCATTTGTAAATCCTCCTTAACTATAATTCTACTTAAATTCGTTGTGAAAACCAATATTTCTAACTTTAGAATTTTCAAACTTTCTAAAATTATAAGTATATCTTTTTAAAATAAGCTAGAATTTCTATATAATAAATGTTAATAACGTAAAAGGGAATGATGACATAGTGATACGTCAAGCACGTCCAGAGGACCGATTTGATATTGCGAAGTTAGTTTATATGGTTTGGGATGATATGGAATTAGAATTGGTAAAGCATCTACCTAAAGACATGGTATTAGATGCAATTGAAAAAAGCTGTGTTGATGCAACATATCGAACTTTTTATCAGCATATTTTAGTTTATGAAGTAGAAAATAAAGTAGCAGGTTGTATTATTAGCTATAGTGGTGAAAATGAATTGAAATACGAAAAAGCATGGGAACTACTTGACTTGCCAGAAGAAATAAAACAATATGGCACGCCATTACCTGTAAAAGAAGCTAAAGACGATGAGTATTATATAGAAACAATTGCGACATTTGCAGCATATAGAGGTAGAGGCATCGCGACAAAGTTATTAACGTCATTACTTGAATCAAATACACATGTTAAATGGAGTTTGAATTGCGATATTAATAATGAAGCAGCATTAAAGTTATATAAAAAAGTAGGCTTTATATCTGATGGACAGATTGAATTATACAAGCACATGTATCATCATTTAATTGTTAAATAAAAAAACTCGACAGTTCGATGTAAGTCGATTGCCGAGTAGTATCATTTTCTATTAAATGCCTGCAAATAATGCACTAATATAAATACCTAATGCATATAATAAACCGAAAAATGTATTTGTTTTACCAGCAGCAGCCATTGCTGGCATCATTGTAGGCGGTGTATCATTCTTCTTGAAACGTCTGATAACTTTAACAGGCATTGGGAATGATAACAACGCAAGTAAGTAAAATAATGAGCCACCAGGTTTAATAATGATCGTAAGTACAATAAAGGCATAAGCGATAAAGTACATGATTGCCATAAATGTTAAAGAAGCATTTTTACTTAATAGAATGGGTAAAGTTTTGCGACCACTTGCTTTATCTTTGACACGGTCGCGAATATTGTTAGCCATATTAATTAAACCGATAGTGATTACTATAGGTACACTTAACCAAATTACATAACTTTGAATATTGCCAGTTTGAATAAAGAATGCAATAACGATAATAAACATACCCATAAATACGCCTGAGAATAATTCACCGAAAGGCGTCCATGAAATAGGGAAAGGGCCACCTGTATATAGGTAACCAACAGCCATACATACTAATCCAACTGGTAATAACCAAAATGAAGAGTTAGCAGCTAAAAACAAACCTAATATTGCTGCTAAGATGTAAAATGCAATGGCTAATCGTAGCACAAGCTCTGGGCTCATACCGTTGCGAACAATGGCACCACCAATGCCTACAGATTCATGATCATCAAGGCCTTTTTTATAATCATAGTATTCATTAAACATATTAGTTGCTGCTTGAATAAGTAAGCATGCTAGTAACATGGCAATGAATAGGCTGATTTTAATATGATCTTCGCTACCAAGAAAATATATTTTAGATGCTGCTGTACCAACTAAAACGGGTACTACGGAAGCAGTTAATGTATGAGGACGCATTAAATGCCAATATTTCTTAACTGTAGAATATTGCTGATATTGATTACTCATTGAATACAAAACCTCTTTAAATCATATTTTTTATAACAAAGATATTTTAATAGAAAGTAGCATAAAGGTCAATTGACGTGAAAAATTGCAAGATAAGTTTAAGCAATTCTTGTAACACAATTATCCAAAAATGATACAATATAATAATGAGTGAAAAAAGACGAAGAAAGAAGTGAAATGGATGGCTACGGGCGTATTAGAGGACGATATTGTCAAAGAGATATATGGCAGCTCAAAGGAATGGGTTTCAGTTGAAGTGAAATTATCACAGTCACTAGACCCGAGCACATTATTTCATCTCACTGACAATGAGGCAGGAGATCGCTTTTATATGCGTTTGAATGATAATCGAACGTCATATTTTGGCTACAAAGCAATTCAATTATTCAAAAATAATTCTAAAAATAAACAATCTATTTTTAAAGACTGGGAAAAATTAAAACATAACATCACATTTATACATCCGCAATCTGAGAAACATCATCTTCGAGTTGTTGGAGGGTTCCAATTTTCAAGTCATAAATCAGATGATGAATGGCGAGAGTTTGGACTAAATCATTTTGTATTACCTGAAGTTTTAATTTCAACTGATAAAAATGGGACATTTTTAACTTATACAGTTAAAAGGGAAAGTTTTACTGTTGAGGCATTGAACGATTTAATGGATTTGTTCAACAATATATCGGACATAGATGTGGACGAGCAAATTGGGGAAATTACTAGAAATGAAGATATTTATAAAGATGACTGGCGTCAACTTGTAGTAGAAGCTATAGAATCTATTAATAATGAAGAAAAAATTGTACTAGCACGTAGACGGTTAATAAAGTTCGATAAAGATATCAGTATTCCATATATTCTAAAGCAAGCATATTCTAAAGAAAAAAACAGTTATATATTCTTGTTAGAATCACAAGATTCTATATTCTTTTCACAAACACCTGAACAATTAATAAAGGTCAATAATAAAATACTATCGACTAAAGCTGTAGCAGGTACAATTAAACGTTCACAAGATGAGGACGAAGATACAAAAAATGTTGAAGCATTTTTAAAAGATAATAAAAACTTAATCGAACATCGATTTGTTGTTGACAGTATTTTACATGATATTAAACCTTATATCACTGAATTACATTATGATAAGACGCCTAAAATTCTAAAAAATGATCATTTATATCACTTGTACACTGAAATAAAGGCGCCACTGAAGGATGATTCGTATATTAGTTTAATTGATAATTTACATCCAACACCTGCTTTAGGTGGCTATCCAAAAGAATTTGCGATGGATTTTATTGAACAGAAAGAATTTGGTACACGAGGATTATATGGTGCGCCGGTTGGCTATATAGATATATATGATGATTGTGAATTTATTGTTGCAATTCGTTCGATGCTTATTAAGAAAGCACAAGCAACTTTATTTGCAGGGTGTGGCATTGTTAAAGATTCTGATCCAGATAGTGAATTGGCAGAAACGAACCTTAAGTTCACACCAATGATGAATGCATTAGGAGTCGATATGAATGGGAAATCATAAAGCAGCTTTAACGAAGCAAGTTTTTACATTTGCATCTGAGTTATATGCGTACGGCGTAAGGGAAGTAGTTATCAGTCCGGGATCACGCTCAACGCCACTTGCACTTGCATTTGAAGCACATCCAAATATTAAAACATGGATACACCCCGATGAGCGAAGTGCAGCGTTTTTTGCAGTTGGGTTAATTAAAGGCAGTGAAAGACCTGTTGCTATATTATGTACGTCAGGTACAGCAGCAGCGAATTATACGCCTGCAATTGCTGAAAGCCAAATTAGTAGAATTCCATTAATCGTTTTAACAAGTGACCGTCCGCATGAATTAAGAAGTGTAGGCGCACCACAAGCGATTAATCAAGTAAATATGTTTAATAATTATGTAAGTTATGAGTTCGATATGCCTATTGCGGATGATAGTAAAGAGACCATTGATGCAATTTATTATCAAATGCAAATTGCTAGTCAATATTTATATGGACCACATAAAGGGCCAATTCATTTTAACTTGCCATTTAGAGATCCGTTAACACCTGATTTAAATGCAACAGAATTGTTAACTTCTGAGATGAAGATTTTACCGCACTATCAAAAAAGTATAGATGCATCGGCATTAAGACACATTTTAAATAAGAAAAAAGGTTTAATTATTGTAGGGGATATGCAGCACCAAGAAGTTGATCAAATACTGACGTATTCAACGATATATGATTTGCCTATTTTAGCTGATCCTTTAAGTCATTTAAGAAAATTTGATCATCCGAATGTTATCTGTACATATGATTTGCTGTTTAGAAGCGGCTTAGACTTAAATGTGGATTTCGTAATTCGTGTTGGAAAACCAGTGATTTCTAAAAAGTTGAATCAATGGTTAAAGAAAACTGATGCATTTCAAATATTAGTGCAAAACAATGATAAGATTGATGTCTTTCCGATAGCACCAGATATTTCATATGAGATTTCTGCGAATGATTTCTTTAGGTCATTAATGGAAGACACGACAGTTAATCGCGTAAGTTGGTTAGAAAAATGGCAACGCTTAGAGAAAAAAGGGCGTAAAGAAATTAAATGTTATTTGGAACAAGCTACAGATGAGAGTGCATTCGTTGGTGAATTGATTAAGAAAACATCTGAAAAAGATGCATTATTTATTAGTAATAGTATGCCTATCAGAGATGTAGATAACTTGTTATTGAATAAAAATATAGATGTCTATGCGAATCGTGGTGCGAATGGTATTGATGGTATCGTTTCAACTGCACTGGGTATGGCTGTGCATAAACGAATAACATTATTGATAGGTGATTTATCATTTTATCATGATATGAATGGACTATTAATGTCAAAATTAAATAATATTCAGATGAATATTGTATTATTGAACAACGATGGTGGCGGTATTTTTTCATATTTACCACAAAAAGAAAGTGCAACTGACTATTTTGAACGGTTGTTTGGCACACCGACGGGATTGGATTTCGAGTATACAGCTAAGTTATATCAATTCGATTTTAAACGTTTTAACAGTGTTTCAGAATTTAAAAATGCCACATTGTTATCTGAAACTTCGACGATTTATGAATTGATAACGAATCGCGAAGATAACTTTAAACAGCATCAAATTTTATATCAGAAATTGAGTGAAATGATTCATGACACATTATAATTACTATGAAGCAAACGTTGAGACCAATCAAGTTTTAGTATTACTGCATGGTTTTCTTAGCGACAGTCGTACTTATTATAATCACATCGATAAATATACTGATATCTGTCATGTCATCACTATAGACTTACCAGGACATGGCGAAGATCAGTCTTCAATGGATGAAACGTGGAATTTTGATTATATTACTACGTTGTTAGACCGAATTTTAGATAAATATAAAGATAAATCAATAACATTGTTTGGATATTCAATGGGTGGACGTGTTGCATTATATTATGCAATTAATGGTCACATCCCTATATCTAATTTGATATTAGAAAGTACGTCACCAGGTATTAAAGAAGAAGCAAATCAATTGGAACGCCGTCTTGTTGATGATGCACGTGCTAAAGTATTAGACATAGCAGGTATTGAATTATTTGTTAATGATTGGGAAAAGTTGCCATTATTTCAATCGCAACTAGAATTACCAGTTGAAATACAACATCAAATAAGACTACAACGATTGTCTCAATCGCCACAGAAAATGGCCAAAGCATTAAGAGATTATGGTACAGGTCAAATGCCAAACTTATGGCCGCGCCTGAAAGAAATTAAAGTACCAACATTAATATTAGCTGGAGAATATGATGAAAAATTTGTACAGATTGCGAAAAAAATGGCAAATTTAATTCCTAATAGTAAATGTAAATTAATTTCTGCTACAGGTCATACAATTCATGTGGAAGATAGTGATGAATTTGATACAATGATATTAGGATTTTTAAAGGAGGAGCAAAATGACTAACAGACAATGGGAAACACTTAGAGAATATGATGAAATCAAATATGAATTTTACGAAGGGATTGCTAAGGTAACAATAAATCGCCCTGAAGTACGCAATGCGTTTACACCTAAAACAGTTGCTGAAATGATTGACGCATTTTCACGTGCACGTGATGATCAAAACGTTTCAGTTATCGTATTAACTGGTGAAGGTGATTTAGCATTCTGTTCTGGTGGTGACCAGAAGAAACGTGGACATGGTGGTTATGTAGGTGAAGACCAAATCCCTCGCTTAAATGTATTAGATTTACAACGTTTAATTCGTATTATTCCAAAACCGGTTATCGCGATGGTAAAAGGTTATGCTGTAGGTGGCGGTAATGTACTAAATGTTGTTTGTGACTTAACGATTGCTGCTGATAATGCTATTTTTGGACAAACTGGTCCTAAAGTAGGTTCATTTGATGCGGGTTATGGTTCAGGATATTTAGCACGTATCGTTGGACATAAGAAAGCACGTGAAATTTGGTACTTATGTCGTCAATACAATGCACAAGAAGCTTTAGATATGGGTCTAGTAAATACAGTGGTACCTTTAGAGAAAGTTGAAGATGAAACTGTGCAATGGTGTAAAGAGATTATGAAACACTCACCAACAGCGTTACGATTCCTTAAAGCAGCTATGAATGCTGACACAGATGGTTTAGCTGGTTTACAACAAATGGCTGGGGATGCAACACTGCTTTATTACACAACTGATGAAGCGAAAGAAGGCCGTGATGCGTTTAAAGAAAAACGTGATCCTGACTTCGATCAATTCCCTAAATTCCCATAAGTTATTTTGAATATGATATTAAGTCACTTGCGTCGTTTATTAGCGACGATAGGTGGCTTTTTTATTTTATAAGAATTTAAAAGGGGCTTTTAATTAATTATCATAAATATAAGATAGTTTGAGAAAATTAATAGAGAAAAAATAAATGTTAAAGATTATTATTACAATCAAAAAACGAGCTGGTGAGAAATTGAATTCTCGCCAACCCGCTTTATGAAGTGAAATCATTTAAATTAGTTATACTAAGCGCTCATAAACGATTGGGCGCGAAGTGCCAATACCTTGTTTGGATGACGTTTGCATGAGGATATGCTGTGTATCATCATAATCAAGAATATAAATGATTTCTTCATTATCAATAGATGAAAATTTAATGCGTTGATGTGCCGTATCTATAAAAAGAATATGATATTGATTGTGACTTGTATCATCGCCATGACGTATACAAATTGATTTTTGTAATTGATGATTACTCCAATTACCAATGAATAAATTGATATTGGTTTGTTCTAGATGTGTGAGTTTGGTTGTGTCGTAAACTAAATTTATAAATTGTAGTTGATACATAGTTTTACCTGCCTTTAATCAATATCTATATTACTTTTTAGTAACCTATCATTGAACCATACCAGTTATAATCACGATTGAATGATAAATGTAATAGGCTTGAATCTGCATCTTGGATTGATAATTCTGTATCCCAAGGATTCCAGTAAATAAGTTTTTCTTGGTCATTAATTTTAGCATTACCAACAACTGCTAGGGCATGTCCTAAATGTGGATCATTAGGGTTTTGAGATACACTTTGTGCAAGAATCATAATTCCTACATTATCTTTTGTAAGTTGATCAACTTGTTCATATGATGGTACGCCTTCTTGATAATGAATATCTCTGCCTTGTGATTTACCGTATTCAATCATTTGATTAGGGAATGTTGAGCAATTAGGAAGGTCTTGCTCACTTACTTCAGGGTATAATGTACGCATAATATCATGTGCATTATAAGTGTCTGTATTTTTAGTTGCATTTAATAATGCTGCCATACTAAATCCTGCACACCATGAGTTATCGAATTGTTGTTCTCTAATTTTGAAGTTTTTTAATGTATTTTCATATTGAACTTGATCTTCTTGTATCGCTTCGTTTTCTTCAACTTTAGCAGGTGTTACTGTATTTTTTAACTCTTGTTTCAATTTTGATGAAACTGTTTTAGCACTTTCTTTTTCTTTTACATTACCAGGTAGTGGCGTAGCTTTTACTAATCTAACTTTGCCATCTTCTTCAAAATAAAATCCTTTTTCATCAGTAAGAACAGTGATATTTGAATTTTTATCTTTAATTTGGTCTAAATCTTTAGCGATGAAGTTTGAAATTTTAACACTGTAATTCATGTCTTCTTTTGATTTGTTTAAATCATCTTTATTTTTAGGGCTAAGTGTTAAAGTATAAACAATTTTACCGTCTTTTATAACTGGATAATAGTAACTATTATCTTCTTCACCATTAAATTTATAAATTTTAAAAGCTTCGCCAAGTTCATATTTACCAGTTTTTGCATTACTTTGTTTATCTAATGCTTTAGCATAACCAGCAAATTGTTGTTGTGCTAGATCTTTTACTTTTTGAGGTACTTTGTCACTCTTAACATTAATTTCTAGCTGTTTAGAGTGTGAATCGGCTTTGGCTTTATTGTTATTAGCAAATGCGCCTAGTGATAAAATAAGCATTGAAACCATTATGATGCTTATAATATTGAATACTCTAGATTTATATGAACTATTCATATAATACCCTCCATTTAAATCAAAATATTTTGCGTTGCTAAGACTTTGCTTCTATTTACTAAATCTAAATTAAGATGAAGTTTATGCAGCGTCAGGGTTGTCTGAATTATTGTTATCGCCATTGTCTGGATTATCAGGGTTGTTAGGGTTGTCCGGATTATTTGGTTCATCTGGGTTGTTAGGGTTATCAGGATTGTTAGGGTTATCAGGATTATCTGGGTTATTAGGTTGGTCATCGTTGGCAAAATGGATATCTTCAATATTTTGTTTTAAGAAGTTGCGTACATTTTCATTAATAAATACCGCACCATTAAATTCATTTGGTACACCGCCCCAATGAATTCCGATCACTTCATTTTTTTCATTAAATACAGGTGAACCTGAGTTACCACCAGTTGTACTTAAATCATATTGCATAGCTTCGCCTTTGAGGTAAGTGATTTTTCCTTTACTTTCCCACATTGTTGCTACAGGTTTATCACCAGGATATCCTGTTACAGTAATATTTTGGTTAACTTGTGTTTCAGCATTATTACTCATTGTTGCTGGTTTAACTACTTCACCAATATGTTTGTTTTGCTCATTAGGGGAGAATTTAACTATTGCTAAATCACCTTCGCCTGAATATTTAGTGATTTGTTCAGCAGTGAAACCACCATTTGGATAATTGTCTTGGTTAATTGCAGAAGGGAATGCTTTTAAAGCATGAGGATCACCGTGCGTAGCATCTACGACGTGTTTATTTGTTAAAAGAGTATCTTTACCTACAACTACACCGGAAGCAATAAATGTACCAGTAGGTGCTTCAACTTGAATATAAGTTACGGGTGCATAATGACCATTCGTTGTATCTGTGATTTGGTGACGATCGTTATTTGGTAATATAACATTTGCGTGTTCACGTTGTTCTAATGGTTTAAGGTTACCGCCTTTTTGAATCTTAGGTGTTTGCTGTTTGCTTGACTGTGATTGTTGCGGATGATTGTCCATAGCCTTTGAAGATAACGCGTTTGCTGCTGGAGAACTCACAAGTGTCGCTGTTGTCAAAGTTGCAACGAATAAAGAACTAACTTTTAAAAATTTACCTTTCATCTAAAAACCTCCAAAAAATTTATTTACAAGTTAAATATAACACTAAAAATTTTTAAGTCAATAAGAATATATAAATAAATTAAAAAGTTTTTGTAAAGATTAGAGTTTACAAAAACATTAAGGGAATTAAAATTGAATTGTATTATACTTTATTAAATTGAGTTAAATTGATAAGATCGTCAATTGTTTGCATTTATCTAAAAGAATAAATAAGAAAGGAATTGAGAGCGAATGGAAAGTATTTGTTTATAATAATAAATAGTAACTTTTGAATAATAATTGTTTGGCCAAAGGTAGATTAATATGAATGGTGATATATTATTTGAGTGCTTAAGTTTCGAAGAACAATTATAAGTTAGCATATTAAAACCTTTTGATAGAATCATTTTGAGTGAGGTGTTTAAAGGAGAGGAATATAACTCGGTAGTATTTACAGTCTCTATAGAGTATTATTTAAAACTTATAGAATATAAAAAACTGAACGTACTATGAATTTAGTTCACGACGTCCAGTTCAACATATCATTTTTATTTAGTATTTAAATATTTAGCAAGTCTCTTCATACCTTCTTTTAAAACATCCATTTCATAAGCATAGGAAATCCTTACAAATCCTTTACCGAATTCTGTAAAGGATGAGCCTGGAACGATTGCTAAATGTGTTGATTCAAGTAAATCGACACAAAATTCGAAATCGTCATCGGTGATATGTTTAATACTTGGGAAAATATAAAACGCGCCTTCAGGTTGAGCGGTAATCTCAAAACCTAATTTAGTTAATTCAGATACTAAATAATTTCTTCGTTCTACATAAGCTTCGTTCATATATTTAGGAGCTTCTAATCCTTCGTTAAGTGCTGTTATACATGCTATTTGAGCTGGAACATTGGCACAAATACAATTATAGGCGTGCATAAATGTTAATTTATCAATCAAATATTGAGGTCCTAATAGAAAACCAATTCTTATTCCGGTTGCTGAGTGTGATTTACTTAAACCACCAATTAATATTAATTGATCACGAATGTCTTCAAATTCAGCGAAGGATACATGTTTACCACTAAATGTATTTTCAGCATAAATCTCATCGCTAATAATAAATATCGGATATTTTTTTAATACATTTACGATATTTAAAACTTCATTTCTTTTTAAAACTACGCCAGTTGGATTAGTCGGATAATTTAACAAGACAGCTTTTGTCTTTGGAGAAATATGACTTTCTAATGCATCAGGTGTAATTTTAAATTGTGTTGCTGTTGTATCAATATAAATTGGTTTACCACCTAGTACTTCGATGAGTGGTATGTAGCCTGCATAAATTGGTCCCGGTATTATAATTTCATCTCCAGGCTCTATGATAGAACGTAACGTTGTGTCTATTGCTTCACTTGCTCCATTTGTCACAATAATTTCTTCAGGATCATAGGAAAAATGATAACGATTTTTGAAGTATTGACTAATTGCTTCGCGAGTTTCTAATAACCCTTTATTGTGAGAGTATGATGTCTTGTCATTGTTAATAGCATCAATATATGCCTTTTTCACAACATCAGGCATCGGGAAGTCTGGTTGGCCAATAGTTAAATTAACACAATCATCCAAATTATTCATACGATTTGAAAATTGGCGAATACTTGGTGCTCTTAAATATTTAGAATTAGAATTTAAAGAAAGTTTCATTTGTGACACCTCAAATATAAATCAAATATTGTCTAAAAATTTAGAAATTAATAATATCATAACATACTTTTAAAGCAAAAAAGGGTAAATTACTTAAGCTTTATTTGAAAAACGAAAAATGTCTAAATACACTGTAGTAACTACTTTTCAAAATGAATAAAGTGGTTACAGTTAATGTACTTAGACAGTATAAAATTAAGAATCTTTAAACTGTGATGGTCTTTGTAAATTAATTATTGGATTTGTCCATTTACAAACAAAGTTTGTAGATAATACATATACGATGATTACAGATATACTTATTAAATAAAGATAAGTCATTAATGATATAGGATTATCGAATGGGTACCATTCAAATCCTCTAACAATGCCAATAATTAAACCATGTAATAAATATACGTATAGCGTACGACTACCAATATAAGTATATAATTTTTTCTTTGTTGACATTAAATTTAGAAACGCAGTCATTGCGATTAATATAATTCCATATAATATAAGTCGTTTAAAAGGACTGAATATACTCTGTCCTTCATTTTCAAGTGAAGTATATGGTGAACTTCCCAATAACCAATCTGCATTGATAGGATGAATCACGTAAATGATAAAAAACAAAATAAAGGTAATGATAGATACTGGTATTAGTTTTTTATTTTTAAAAATAGCCGTATGTTTTTTGGTGAAAATGTAACCTAGGTAAAATATTGGGAAAAATACGATTGTCCTTGAAATGCTCAAGTAGCTATCGATGTTATCTGAAAAACCTGCTCCAATAGATATAATAATTGAAACTGATAGCACTTTATATGGATTAAATCTTCTAACTATTACTAAAATGACATGAAAGAAAAATAGCGTGATCAAAAACCATAACGCAAATACTGGGTTAAAAGGATCAAGTTGTAATTCGTCACTTTTACCTGTTAAGAAATAATATATTGAAAAGAATGCAAAAAATATCATATAAGGTACTATCAAACGTTTTGAAATTTTTTCTAAATAGTATGGTTTATCAATATTTTTCGCGAAATAACCAGATATAAACAAAAATGTTGGCATATGGAAACTATAAATAACTAGGTATAATGCTGATAAATATTTATCGCCACTAGTGTAGGGTTGTAACATATGTCCAAATACGACTAATAATATTAAAATTGCTCTTGCGTTGTCAAAAAAATAATCTCTCTCTTTTAATGAAGTCATATTTTATCTCCTTTATGTCCATAAGACTCTTACTAATTTATTATATTTTGTATTAGTTATGCAACAAATTTGTCTATTGTGTCGAATAGTATTGTAAAAATTATAAAAAAAGCATATAATATTATAAATAATATGTAGTGGAGTAGAACAACATGTATAAACAACTTGAAAAACTTATTACACTGACTAACAATGACTTAAACTTAGTGAATAGAAGATTTGGACAACGCACGGATATCACATCTGAACAGCTAGAACTTCTCCGTATTTTATTTAATTACGATCGCTTATCACAGTATGATTTGACGATGAAGATTAGCAGGGAACAATCTATAGTTTCAAGGTGGATTAAGAAATTAGTTTTGAAAGGGTACATCACAAGTCAACAATCTAGCGATGATTTAAGATGTAAAGAATTAATTTTGACTGATCAAGCACGTACATTAATTTCACAAATAAATAATGCACGTTGCGAATTGATTGAAGCAAGATGTCAATGTTTATCGGAAGTCGAATTAGACAATTTAAATCAATTACTTGATAAGTTAAATCAACGACGCATATCGTTGTAACACGGCAATAGCAAACACATAATTTAGTGTCATTGTGCACACAACAAAAATTGAATCATGAATTACAAGCAAAAGTAGCGGTGATTGTTAAAATTGATGGTAAACAATCACCGCTATTTTTGCTTGTGTATGTATAAAAAAGGGATCAAAGGTCATCCCCCATGATTGATAGTGGGGGATGACTTTTGATCCTATGTTCATGTTGCTTATTTATATTGTGGGATGTCGAAGTATTTGCCGACTTCGCCAATTTTATCATAGTAGCCTTTGATGATTTTAGCATTGATGTTAGCCCAATCTACATCTGTAGCATATTGGTGTGTTCCTGGATGTGCAGGATTCCATCTCATTTTGTAAAGTGTATTTTGACCAGCTTTTACATATGAGTTGCCGATGAATTTAGCACCACCAACGATTGCTTTTGATACTGTGTCCCAACCAGCTTGTTTAGCATATTTAATACCTTCACGTAAAGGATCGTTATCATATGCAGCAATACCAAATACGTTATGGTATTTCGTGTTTGAGTTAGTTACAACTTTGTTGTTCACTACATCTGCACCTTTCGCTAATTGAGAAGTACCGTTACCTGTTTCTAATAGGGCATGTGAGATAAGATAAACTTCATTAATGCCATACATTTGAGCAGCTTTGTTAAATGCAGCACCTTGGTTTTCTAATACACCTTTACCTTTTAAGAATTGATTAATTTTATCAATAGAAATATTTTGTGGTTGGTCTAAGCGTAAGAATTGATATTTTAATGCTGGATCTTGAGCTAAACGCTTCGTATCCATTGCATGCTTAACATCATTAAAGTTAGCATCTGTCCACTTACCTGGTACACGTTGTACTTGTGGTTTATATTGTAAACCAGCTTGTATTTGAGCAACTTGGTTTAATGTCATACCTGTTTGATTATACTTAATTAATTCTTTAGCTAAATCAGTTGATTTAATCCATGCTAATTTACCGTTAGATAATTTACCATAGTACCAAGTTTGTCCATTAATGACTTGTTCTTTAACAACTGCGAATGGTTGTTCATTAAATGCTTTTAATGAGTATTTAGCTGTATCAGAATTTGGTGTTACATAGTAATAACCATTACCATTTTTAATTACATAAGTGTAGTTATAATCTTTGGCAGCTGATGTAGTTGGTTTCACAGCAGTTGGTGCAGTTAAATCTTTTGCATTTACCCAACCAGTGCGGTTATTAATAGTACCGTATAAATAAACATCTTTGCCTACAGATACTTGTTTCGTTGCATTAAATGTACCTTGAGCAATGTTATTGCCTGTTAAAATGACTTGGTTTTTAGTACCCCAAGGAACCATTGATAAGCCGTTATTTGATTTATTAACAGTATATTTTTGAGTCGTTTTAACTTCTTTGCCTAAGTTTTGAACATTTAAGTCTTTTACATTGAACCAACCTAATGGGATGTTATGGCTTGTATTGTTTAATAATACATACGTTTCATTACCATGAGCACGCTCTTTTGTTACATAGAACGTACGGTCTGCATATTTCGCACCGTTTTTCGCTGTTTTTTCATAAACAGAAGCACGAATACCAGTGTTGTTTGGTTTAACTTGAGCAATCTTGCTAACTGTTTGAGTCGTTTGTGGTTTAGTAACAGTATAAGCTTTTACAGCTGTTTTTGGTTGTGCTACTGCTTTTTTAGGTGCAGCAGGTACAGCTAAATATGCTTTACTTACCCAACCAGATTTACCATTTACAGTTCCAAATAAATAGATAGATTTATCAATTTGTTGTTGCTTAGTCGCTTTAAAAGTTTGGTTACCTGTACCAGAAACCGCACCAGCTTCTTGTTTATAAGTGCCCCAAGGTACTGAATATAATTTAGTGCCTGGTTTTACTGTATATGTTTGCATTACATTTACAGGTGATTTTGCATTGTTATAAATAACGTCACCTTGTTTAACCCAACCAATTAAAGTTGGACTATTGTAATCTTTAACTAAGTAGAATTTGTTTCCACCTAGACTTGCTTCTTTTGTTACAGCAAATGTTTTTTGAACTTCTTTCGTTGGCTTACCAGTTTTGTCATAAACTGTAGTGAATAAGCCATTGTTTTTAGCATTAATTTGAGCAACACCGTTTAATGATGAAACTGTTAATTTATTATTTGTTGTAGGTGTTGATGGCTTAGGTGTTGGTGTAGGCGTAGGTTTAGCAGTATCAACTAAATATGCTTTACTTACCCAACCAGATTTACCATTCACAGAGCCATATAAATAAATTGATTTATCAATTTGTTGTTGCTTTGAAGCCTTAAATGTTTGGTTTCCAGAGCCAGACACACTACCAGCAACTTGTTTAGATGTACCCCAAGGTACTGTATAAAGTTTCGTACCAGGTTTGATTGAATATGATTGATTTACATTTACAGGTGATTTAGCTGTGTTGTAAACCACATCGCCTTCTTTAACCCAACCAAATTTATTACCAGAATTGTAATCTTGAACAAGATAGAATTTTTGATTACCTAATGTAGCTGTTTTAGATACAGCAAATGTTTTTTGAACTTCATTAGTTGCTTTACCAGTTTTGTCGTATACAGTAGTATATAAACCACTATTTGTTGGTTTGATTTGTGCGACACCATTGTTTGCAGCAACTGTTAATTTACCAGTTGATGGTTTCGACGGTGTTGTTGGTTTTGATGGTGTAGTAGGGGTAGTTGTAGATTGCGTACCCCATGGCGCCACTTTACCCATTTTTATTAAATATTTTTCATTAATTAAGTCATATAATTGATCATAACTATAATTATGACTTCTTAAATATCCATGTGGATCGGCATGGTCAGTACCACCTAAATATTTACTTACAGCGTAGTGAGTCCATACTGTACCATTTCCATCATACTCAGCACTGTCTGGTTTTAAACCATAATATTGTAATTGTGTAGCTGCATAGTCAGCATAGTTATTCATTGAACGTGCAAATGAAGCATAGTCGTGTGTGTGTACGATTTCAACATTGATGAATCTAGGGTTACCGACTGCACCGACACCCCAAGATAAGTAATCCGTTGGTGCTGTTTCGATTATACGATCCCCATCAACAAATGCATGTACGAATGCGTTTTGATAGTTATTTTTCATATAACTAATTTCACCATTTATCGTCGAACGATCATTAGCTGTATCATGAACTACGATACCTTCAGGACGACCTACGCCGTTACGGTATGCGTATTTAGGGAAGTAAGATGTATAATCTTCTTCAATTTTAGGTGCTTTTAAGTTATTTTTACGAATGTAATCGTTAATTGAAGAGTTTACTTGTGGTTTATATTTTGGCAAACTCGTTTTTGGTGTTGCAGCAACTGATCTTGGTTGTGCTGAAGCGCTAAATGTAGTTACTTTAGGTGTCGCTTCAGTTTTAGCTTTAGGTGCTGTTGTAGTTGCAGCTTTAGGTGCTGCGGCTTTATATTGCGTTTCAAGAGCTACAGGTTTAGCAGCTGATTTAATTAATTCTGGATTAATTTGATTTTCTGAATTATCATCTTCATCATCAACTAAACTATAACCAGCATTTGTAACATTAGTGTTAGTTTTAGGTGCTGTAGTGCTTGTTGACTTTGCAACAGGCTGCGTATTATTTGTAGTCGCTGATTGATTAGCACGAGTGTCACCATTTACTTGTGCAGTATCAACTTTTTGACTTACTTGAGCATTGCCTGTTTTGTTATTTGCTGTTTTTGGTTGGACAATAGCAGGGTCTTGATATACTTGAGTGCCAGAAATGTTTTGCGTTGGATTTTTTACCTCAGCTTTTGCTTGTTCAGTAGTTGCTTTAACTTTATTACTATCTAAAACGTTTTTATTAGTAGTTTGATCTTGTGTCGTCTCAGCTGCTTGAACTTGATGTGCAGTGACTGCTGAACCTACAAGCGTTAATGCAACCATTGATGGTAGTTTGTAATTGAATTTTTTCGCCATTCTATTTATTACTCCTAACATTTATTAATTATTACTAACATTATAGTACCTGTTTTATATACCTGTGCGTATTTAACCAATTTGTAATATACTCTTAATTTACATTTTCACTGTAAAAAAATGAAAAAATTTTTGAATCTCAATGGTGACGTGACAAATCAAATAGAATTGATGTCAATTTAAGAATTGGTTTATTACAAATGTTTCTAAAATAGATACAACTTTTTTTAATTAAGCGAGGTTAACTTTTTTGTCATTTCAATATGCTCGATGCCTTCCTCAAGAAATATATTACCTCTCATTTTAAAGTTTAAACTTTCATAAAATGGGATAGCATGACATTGGGCATTCATAGTAGCTACGTAAAAACCTTCATCTTTAGCTAATGATTCTACAGCTTGCATAAGTATTCTACCCATTCCTTGTCCACGATGTGATTTCATCACAGCTACTCGTTCTATTTTGACAGTTGTTTCATTAATAGGGCGTATTCGAGCAGTGGCAACTGGCTGTCCATTATCATATCCAATGAGGTGAATAGATTCAGATTCATATTCATCAATTTCACTTTCCTCAGGGACGCCTTGTTCTTCTACAAACACTTTCTTTCTTATATAGAAGCAATCTTCTAACATCTTTTGATTGTTTACTTTTGAAAACATAAAATTCCTCCACATCCTAACAAAATCATTTACATTTAATTTACTAATAATAACATAGAATAACGATTGTTATTTTCCTCAAAAATAATTAGACATAAAAAAGCTATAAAGATGATTGTTGTGAATCATCTTTATAGCTAATTAATTATTAATGTTATAGTGCTTCTTTTCTAATAATTGCTGTATATTGCCAAAAGATTCGCATTTGAGCAATATTCCAATTATTCATTCCCATTGTAAATCCTGAAGGCTTAAATATATTCACATCAGTTACTTCTAATGCTGCTGCAACTAAATATTGTAATGGAATGCTTAGTGATTTCATTGTTTCGGTAATGCCATTTTCATCATATACCCATGAAAATGGTAACTCTGATTCGAAAACATCAACACTATTGAAAATTTCAGGTAGGGCTAAAATATAACATGCACCATCTACAATAGGATTGTCGATACTATTTTTGTAATAAATTAGGAGTGCTTCATAGTTTTCTCGATGCTCATGATTGACGTAAAAAAATTCACTTCTAAAATGAGCCATATCTTGGCTATGAATGATTTGTTGTTCTAACATATTAAACATGCCATTTATATTTGCAATCTTTTCGTATGTTTTTCTACTCATGTATGATGCTCCTTTCATAAATAGTAAATGTTAATCGTCATATAATATTAATTTACAACACCATTTTGGTTATTTGAAGCTTGTGGCGCTTGTTGTGTGCCACCTTGATTTTGATTTAAGTTTTGATCTGTAGCAGGTTGTTGTTGATTGCTGGAATCACTGTTATTAGTTGAATCATTGTTCTCGTAAGATGTCTTATCTTTATCTGTCGTATCATTTTGTTCTTTTCTCAATAAACTACTATCTAAAGGCGTTAACGGTATTAATGAACCATAATGATTAATGACACGTTGATCTAAGAAATCATTTTTATCATTAATAGGTGATAATTCTAAGTCTTTACGAAGTAAGTTTGCATATTTTTGAATGCTTTCAACACTTGGATGATAATAGTAAATACCATTTAACATATCATCTTTACCTTTTAATTGCGCAGTTTTAATTTCAACATCATTTGTTAAGTACATTTTTGCTAAAGCTTTAATTTCAGAGTTAGTTAAATTATGCTTTGCATTTTTACCTACAATTTGAATCACGTTATCAAGTTTATCAATAGAATCAACTTCCTGTGCTTTTTGGAATAAAATCTTAATTAATTCCATTTGACGTTGTCCACGTTTTAAGTCTGAATCATGATGTCTAGTTCTAGCAACTGCTAAAGCCTCATCACCATTTAATTTTTGGTACCCTTTTTTAATTTTAATCTTACCAGTATCATCTGTGTTAGGTTCATTTAAGTCGTATGGCACATCATAGTATATGCCACCAAGCTCATTTACAGCCTCGACAAATGCTTTCATATTGACTCTCACATAATAATCAACAGGTACATTCATGGTAGCTTCTACCGAATCCATTGCGGCAATTGGACCACCATATGCATGTGCATGGGTAATCTTATCGTAATAGCCAACTTTAGGAATGTAGCTGATAGTATCACGTGGAATACTAAGCATTCTAATTTGATGTTTTGATTGATTAAAAGTAGTTAAAATCATAGCGTCTGATCTAGAGTGTTCAGCATCCTGTCCTTTTTTTCTTCTTCCATCGTTATCATCGATACCTAAGAAAAGAATAGAGATAGGTTGTTCTTCGGGATTGACTTTATTATCTCTTAAGTTGGATTGACGATTAGCATTTTTGCTGTCTTGAGAAGATTCGAATGCATCTTGGGACGTTTTAAAAAGTAACGTAGCGAAGACTATTGGAACAACAATGAGAACCAATGCTAGAAGGATCAAAAAGTATTTTAAAAATTTATTCATGATTGATGCTCCTATATTAAATTTTTGTTAAATCATAATCATAATTTTAAAATATAATTAGTTGAACGATATTTATACAACTTCATTACTAATACATTATAGCCTTAAATTGTAGTACTTTATAGTAAAAAATACAAATGTTATGTCAAAGTTCCTTGTAATTTGAATGTTTTGTTAAAATCAAAAAGCATTTTTAAAAATATAATGCGACTTTAGTATGATGTCTTAAAAAATTTAAAGGCGTAATATAAATTCGAGTGATTTATACAAAGTGATAAGGTATAATTAATTTTGTTGTATAGATAACATATTAGAAAAACTTATTACTATGTAGCGTAAAGCATAAATGAATGATAAGTTAATTTTTGTAAGTTGTATTATTAGGCATCTAGGTTCAAATTTTTAACGATTTAAATATATAAAATGAATACATTGTGAGGCAATTATCAAATGAAATTTAATAAAGTAAAACTAGTTATTCATGCGTGTGTACTATTATTTATCATTATTTCTATAGCGTTAATTTTTCATCGATTACAGACGAAGACACATTCTATAGACCCAATACATAAGGAAACAAAATTATCAGACAATGAAAAATATTTAGTGGATCGTAATAAGGAAAAGGTTGCGCCGTCTAAACTAAAAGAGGTATATAATAGCAAGGATCCTAAATATAAGAAAATTGACAAGTATTTACAAAGTTCATTATTTAACGGTTCAGTAGCTATATATGAAAATGGCAAATTGAAAATGAGTAAAGGTTATGGATATCAAGATTTTGAAAAAGGTATTAAAAACACACCGAATACGATGTTTTTAATAGGTTCAGCTCAAAAATTTTCAACAGGGTTACTGTTAAAACAGTTAGAAGAAGAACATAAAATAAATATCAATGATCCAGTAAGTAAATACCTTCCATGGTTTAAAACATCTAAGCCTATCCCATTGAAAGATTTGATGTTGCATCAAAGTGGATTATATAAATATAAATCCTCAAAAGATTATAAAAACTTAGATCAAGCAGTTAAAGCGATTCAAAAACGTGGTATTGATCCTAAGAAATACAAAAAGCATATGTATAACGATGGGAATTATTTAGTACTTGCGAAAGTTATTGAAGAAGTTACAGGTAAATCTTATGCTGAGAATTATTATACAAAAATAGGAGATCCTTTAAAACTTCAGCACACAGCATTTTATGATGAACAACCTTTTAAAAAATATCTAGCAAAAGGTTATGCTTATAATAGTACAGGACTTTCATTCTTAAGACCTAATATTTTGGACCAATACTATGGTGCAGGTAATTTATATATGACACCAACAGATATGGGTAAATTAATTACTCAAATACAACAATATAAATTATTCAGTCCTAAAATAACCAATCCATTATTACATGAGTTTGGTACGAAACAGTATCCAGATGAATATCGATATGGTTTCTATGCTAAGCCAACATTGAATAGACTTAACGGGGGATTCTTTGGACAAGTCTTTACTGTTTACTATAATGATAAGTATGTAGTTGTACTTGCATTAAATGTAAAAGGAAACAATGAAGTTCGAATCAAACATATTTATAATGATATTTTAAAACAAAATAAACCTTACAATACGAAGGGTGTTATTGTTCAATAATTAATATAGAAGATATAACATGTATATGGCATTAAGGCATCGACCTTATCTTACCAGTATACGAGTTATATCTTCTTTTTTATAGTGGTAAAAAGTTTAAAGTATAATGTTGAAGAAGGATGAGTTTAAAAATATGTGTTAACTGATAAAAGGAGAAAACATTTGATGAGTTGGCATCAGACTAAAATAAATGAAGACGAATACGTTGGTCCATGCGTGGTCTGAATGTTTTCTAAATCTAACTGGAAATGATAATTTAATAATGTACATTTTTGATTGTTTAAACATGTACAATTTTTAAAAACCTAGGGATAATTTTATTGACGTGAACAACATTGAGATTATCTTTAGACATAAATATGGATTTTGAAGTTACTATATTTATTAGTTGTGGTTGTTAATGTATTAATTGAATTGATTATAATGATTGTCTTATAAGATATAGAAGGGGACTTAACCATTTAAAAATTGAAGGAAAATAAAAACCAGCTAACAAAAGTGTTAGCTGGTTAAACTTTACATTATTAAAATGTTGTTTATAAGTGTGAAGAGTGACCGCCTTGCATAACCCAATATGTTCCGACAACGAAACAAAGTGTAATTACAAGAGCAAAGATAACTTTGAATGTTTGTAAACGTCCATCTTTACCTTCAGTTAAATGCATGAACATTAATAATTGAAGTCCTGCTTGGACGAATGCAAAGCCAAAGATAATTGTCAACTTCGCGTGGAATGTTAATGACGTGTATAGTGTTACGTAAACTGCTAAAAGCGTTAATACGATAGATGCGATAAATCCTACAGTATGTTTCATTATTGTACTCATCCGCTATACACCATCCCTATCATATATACGGCAGTAAAGATGAAAACCCAAACAACATCTAAGAAGTGCCAGTATAAACTTACTATAAATAATTTTGGCGCATTATATTTGTCTAATCCGCGTCGTTGGATTTGGATTAATAAACAAATGGCCCAAACGATACCTAGCGATACGTGACAACCATGCGTTCCTAATAGGATAAAGAAACTAGACCAGTAAGAACCAATTGTTGGGTTAACGCCTTCTGATGCATAGTGTGCGAATTCATAAATTTCGAATCCAACAAAGACTAAACCTAAAAGTAACGTAATGATCATCCAAAACATCATTAACTTTTGTTTTTCTTGGCGCATGTAGTAAATAGCAATACCACATGTGTAAGAACTGAATAATAATGCAAACGTCATTATTAAAACAAGAGGCAATTCAAATAACTCAGTAGTCATTTTACCTGCATAATCGCCACCATGTTGCAAAGTTAATAGTGTCGCAAATAGGGTACCGAATAACGCAAATTCGGCTGTAATGAAAATCCAAAAGCCAAGCTTATTTAATTCGCCTTCATGTGTGCGTGAATCAATAGTGTTTGTATCATGACTCATGACTTACAGCCTCCCTTTCTTTAATACGCGCTTCTCTTAATCTAGCTTCAGTTTCAGCAACTTCAGCAGCAGGGATATGATATCCGTGATCGATTTGGAAACTGCGATAAATCATAGTACCAAAAATACCGAATAAACAAATTAATGCTGGAATTACAGTTTCGAATATTAAGAAGAAACCGCCGATAGTCATAAAGATACCAATCCAGAATCCAACAGGAGTATTGTTTGGCATATGAATGTCTTTGTAATTATGGTTGTCTAAGTAATGACGACCATGTTCTTTCATATCAACAAATGTGTCGTAGTCATTCCAATCTGGTGTAATGGCAAAGTTGTATTTAGGTGGAATTGCTGATGCAGTAGTCCACTCTAGAGTACGACCAAGGCCATCCCAGTTATCTCCAGTTGCTTCACGTGGAGATTTGAAGTGACTGTATACGATACTAACAACAAGGAATAAGAATCCGATTGCCATTAATAATGCACCGATAGTTGAAATTAAGTTTAATAAGAACCAACCATCTGATGGCATATAAGTGTATAAACGACGTGGCATACCATCTAATCCAAGAATGAATTGTGGTAAGAAACAAACGTTAAATCCGATCATGAAGAACCAGAAGCACCATTTGTTTAATGTTTCGTTTAATTTGTAACCCATCATCTTTGGATACCAGAAGATTAAACCAGCTAAGCAGGCAAATACAACACCAGTAACCAATGTATAGTGGAAGTGAGCTACTAAGAAGTACGTATTGTGATATTGATAGTCAGCAGATGCCATTGCTAACATTACACCCGTAACACCACCTAAAAGGAAGTTAGGGATAAATGCTAATGAGAATAACATTGGTGACTCAAATGTAATACGTCCTTTATATAATGTTAATAACCAGTTAAACAATTTCACACCAGTTGGAATACCAATCAGCATTGTTGAAATTGAGAAGAATGAGTTGATTAACGCACCATTACCCATTGTGAAGAAATGGTGAACCCAAACTAAGAAACTAAGGAACGCGATACCGGCAGTTGCCCATACCATACTTTGATGTCCGAATAAACGCTTACGAGCGAATGTCGGGATAATTTCTGAGTAAATACCAAATGCTGGAAGGATAACGATATAAACTTCAGGGTGCCCCCATACCCAGAAGAAGTTAGCCCAAAGCATTGGCATACCGCCATGTGCAACTGTGAAGAATGCTGTGTCAAATATTCTATCAGTTGTCATTAATGCTAACGCTACTGTTAAAGGAGGGAAAGCAAGAATAACAATTAATGTAGTAATAAATGTTGTTACTGTAAACATTGGCATTTGCATAAACTTCATAGTTGGTGTTTTACATCTTAAAATTGTTACAAAGAAGTTGATACCTGTAGCTAAGGTACCAAGCCCTGAAATTTGTATAGCTATTAAGTAATAGTTAACACCCGGACCAGGACTGAATTCACCTGCTAGTGGCGCATAGTTTGTCCAACCAGCTGCTGGTGAACCACCAATAATAAATGACAGGTTGAATAAAATCATACCTGCAAAGAATAGCCAGAAACTTACGTTGTTTAATACTGGGAATGCAACATCACGTGCTCCAATTTGTAATGGAACAACGATATTCCATAAACCAAAGATAAATGGCATTGCCATGAAGATAATCATGATTACACCATGTGTACTAAAAATTTCGTTATAGTGGTTAGATTCTAAAAATTTGTTATCAGGTACTGTTAATTGCGCACGAATAAGTAACGCATCAATACCACCACGGACGAACATTAATACGGCACAGATTAAATACATAATACCGATTTTCTTATGGTCTACAGATGTGAACCATTCTTTGTAAAGATATTTCCATAATTTAAAGTAAGTAATTACTGCGATTAAACCAATAACTAAGAATGGGGCACCAATTTGTGCCATTGTAATCATCCAGTTACCTTTAACTAGTAATTGATCCCATGGAAAATTCATTAATGTCCACCTCCATGATCATCATTGTCTTGATCTTGCGCATCTTTTGAAATTTTCTTCATTTCTTTCGCATTTTTCGATTCATCTTTCTTGAACTCATTGTTATATGGTTCGTCATTTCCAAGAATCATCAACTTCATACCATGTCGTTTATAGTTCGCATTTGTAATTTGAGCTTTACGAGCAGGTATTAATGGTTTGTCTGATACATCTTTAAACATATTTTCTTCACTAGTGAAGTTTGGATCTTTCAATTCGAAATTGAAACGTTTATATGCATAGAAGATGTATTCTGGATCGGCTGCTGGATCAACAAACGCCATATGTGTACCATTAAATTCTAAAGCTTTATTAGGTGTGCTTGGTAATAATTGTTTATCAAATGTATCTTGATCTAACGTTTTCTTACCTTTAACTTCTTTCACCCATTTGTCGTAGTCTTTTTGACTAACGGCATTTACTTTAAATGTTTGACGTGAGAATCCTTCACCATTGAAGTTAGAGTTACGACCTCTGAACGTACCAGTTTGAGATGCTTCTAACGTCCAATTCATTGTCATGCCAGTCATGGCATATTTTTGACCACCTAATTGTGGAATCCAGAAACTTGTCATTGTATCCATAGCTTGAAGCTTAAATACAACAGGACGATCTTTAGGGATTGTTAATGTATTAACAGTCTCTATATGTTCATCTGGATAAGCAAAGAACCATTTGTATCCTGCACTTACTGCATATACAACCATTGGATCTTTCTCACTCTTCGGTGGTTTTTCGTAATCGTATAAAGTTTTAACTGTAGGAATAGCTAAAGCAGCAACGATTATGATAGGTATTACAAACCATATTGTTTCAATGATGGCATTATGGTGCATCTTACCAGATTCGGCATTCTTATTATAACTATACTTGTAAATAAAAATGGCGAACATGCCAAGTACAACGAAACAAATAACAAGCATGAAGACGATTGAATAAAGAATCAAGAACTTCTGACTACTTGCTACTGGCCCTTTTGCGTTGAAAATTTCTATATTTGAACAACCACTAAGTAAAATTAGTGTGCCAAATAATAGAAGCAAAGACTTAAATTTTGACACTTTTTTGACCTCCTAATACTACAAATGTAGGGCTTAACATTAATTTTAAGTTATTACACAATATTTACAAGGGCTTATGGGAAAAAAATTAATAAAATTGTATCAAAAATGTTGATAAATCAAGGTGTGACGTGGGTTCACACATTTGTTAAAATTATGTGTACATTTTGTGACTAATAGCGTTTTTGAAAAAATTGCTTCATATTTAAAAGGAAAGTTGAGAATAGCTTTCAATTAAAGGTTAATTGAATGAAAATAAAAAAAGTTTGAAATTGTCTAATAAATTGAAAATGATGGCTAGTTCATTGAAAGGAAGCGCAAACATTTTAATAAGGAATTTGCCAAAAGTAATTTATCGTTAAACAATGAAAAGTGGAGATTTGTTTGTTCAAAATCAAAACATTCTTTTAAAAAGAGCAGTTAAGTTTTAATAATTTGATAGGTAGTTCTTTGGTATACAGAAAAAATACAATATTTGGGTTAAAGTTGCAGATGAAGTTAGAATAACAAATAAAATGGTAGCAAAACATGTTCGTTTGCTACCATTTTATTTGCAGTATAGTGATGAGGGCTATTTAACCTCAATATACCTAGTGGAAATTTTAATTGCACCATCTGAATCAGTGACATGATATTTAATTTGATATTTACCAGATTTAGATGTATCAATTTGGCCATCGACTTTAATTTTATCGGTTAAATCTCCATCTTCTTTATCAAATGCACTTATGCCGTTTAGAAGGTTATAATCTTGACCTTTCTTAATAACGATATCATTAGCGCCTTTAATTTGTGGTGTAGTATTCGTCGTTGCATCTGCATTTAAATTTGGTGTTACTAGTGTAGCAGAAACACCGAGGGCTGATAATGACTGTAATAGTTTATTCATAATGTAACCTCCGAATGATAAGTCATTTCTGAGTTAGCTTTACTATACCTTAATTTATATTATTTACACATCATACTATAGTCCTAATCTTACCCTATAAAGAATGAAATTTAAATATAAATTTATAAATAATGAGGAAATAATTATTATTTTGAAAATCTGCCACAATTGTAAAATTAATAATTCTGGGATAATTTGAAATCAAATATAACTTTATTCGACAGTTTGAACTTAAATTTTTGTGAATCAAAACAATAAGAAAAGGGAGGCGAAAATGATAAAGAACCACTAATGATTAATTATGTAGTAGTACTTTATCATAGTCACAGCTTCTGTGTTGGGGCCCATCCCCAACTTGCACATTATTGTAAGCTGACTTTTCGTCAGCTTCTTTGTTGGGGCCCCGGACTAAAATTGAAAAATGCTTGTTACAAGCTTATTTTCATTCAATTAACTACTGTCTATATAAAATTGTTGAGCCAAGAACAAAGTGAAATGCTCCCTTCAAAGACTTCATTTATTCAATGTCTACTTTGAAGGGAGCATTTGATTGATTAATGTCCCAGATTTTTCTTGTTATTCATTGCAATTGCAAAATAATATTTAATGTGGGTTAAAAGACTTCATTAAAACTCAGTTATTAGGGAGTGGGACAGAAATGATATTTTCGTAAAATTTATTTCGTCGTCCCACCCCGGCAAGGTTGACTAGAATTGAAAAAAGCTTGTTACAAGCGAATTTTCGTTCAGTCAACTACTGCCATTATAACTTTGTAGAGCATAGAACATTGATTTATGTCTCAGGCTCTTTACGAATCAATACCTCGACGCATTTTTTCTGCAAGCAAAGTATTATTTAATACCATAGTAATTGTTAATGGACCAACGCCACCAGGAACTGGTGTAATAGCTCCAGCAATTTCTTTAACCGCATCATAATCAACGTCACCTTTTAATTTGCCATTTTCATCTGGCGTATTGCCAACATCGATAATTACTGCTCCTTCTTTGACCACATCTTTTGTTACTAAACCAGGCTTACCAACTGCACTGACAATGACATCAGCATCCTTTAAATATGATGCCATATCTTTTGAACGAGAATGTAAGATTGTTACTGATGCATTTTTTTGAAGTAGTAACTTAGAAACTGGTTGTCCGACAATATGACTTCGTCCAATTACAACTGCATTTTTACCTTCTAAATCAATATCAGCATGTTTTAATATTTCCATGATGCCGAGCGGTGTGCAAGGTACAAAAGTTTGTTCATCGATATATAATTTCCCTATATTTATTGGATGAAATCCGTCCACATCTTTTTCAGGATTGATTGCTTCTAATATTTTCTGTTCACTAACTTGTTTTGGTAATGGTACTTGCACCAAAATACCACTTACAGAATCATCATTATTTAATCTATTTAGTTCGTTTAATACTTCTTCTTCAGTAGCTGTTTCTTCCAAATGTACGATTTCTGAAATCATACCAATTTTTTCAGCTGCTTTCTTTTTTGATCTAACATAACTTTGACTAGCGCCATCATTACCAACTAATATAACGGATAATTTAGGTGTAAAACCCTTTTCTTTTAGCGCTTCAACTTGATCTTGTAACCCCTGTCTGTAGTCTTTGGCAATTTGTTTACCATCTAAAATTTTAGCAACCATAAAAACTTCTCCTCCTATTGTCAATATCCTAACTTTGTTAGTTCATAAAACTAATTTACATAGCAAAAGACGTAAATTCAAACAAAAAATCAAAATAAAGTTCGATTTTTGATTGAAAAAGCAGAAATTGCTTGTTATGCTATATCTATAATATACAACTAAAGTAATTCACAATTCAAACTTTTGAAAGGGTGTACAAAGTGAAAGTAGCAGTCATTATGGGCAGTTCTTCCGATTGGAAAATTATGCAAGAGAGTTGTAACATGTTGGATTATTTTGAAATTCCGTACGAAAAACAAGTAGTATCCGCACATCGTACGCCAAAAATGATGGTTCAATTTGCTTCTGAAGCGAGAGAAAGAGGTATAAACATTATCATTGCAGGCGCTGGCGGTGCGGCACATTTACCAGGTATGGTTGCATCATTAACGACGCTACCAGTTATTGGAGTGCCGATTGAAACAAAAAGTTTAAAGGGTATAGATTCTTTATTATCAATTGTTCAAATGCCAGGAGGTATTCCGGTTGCAACGACTGCAATTGGTGCAGCAGGTGCTAAAAACGCAGGTATACTTGCAGCAAGAATGTTAAGTATTCAAAATCCTTCTTTAGTTGAAAAACTAAATCAGTATGAATCTTCGTTAATTCAAAAAGTGGAGGACATGCAAAATGAACTTCAATAAATTAAAGTTTGGTGCGACTATTGGCATTATTGGTGGTGGTCAGCTTGGAAAGATGATGGCACAATCAGCTCAAAAAATGGGTTATAAAGTGGTTGTATTGGATCCTGCTGAAGATTGTCCATGTAGATACGTTGCACACGAATTTATACAAGCCAAGTATGACGATGAAAAGGCACTCAATCAATTAGGACAAAAATGTGATGTGATTACTTATGAATTTGAAAACATTTCAGCCCAACAATTAAAACTATTATGTGAAAAGTACAATATTCCGCAAGGTTACCAAGCTATACAGTTATTACAAGACCGCTTAACTGAAAAAGAAACATTAAAAAGTGCTGGTACCAAAGTTGTCCCGTTCATTTCAGTAAAAGAATCTACAGATATTGACAAAGCAATTGAAACATTAGGATATCCTTTTATTGTAAAAACTAGATTTGGTGGCTACGATGGCAAAGGTCAAGTTTTAATTAACAACGAAAAAGACTTACAAGAAGGTTTTAAATTAATTGAAACTAGTGAATGCGTAGCTGAAAAATATTTGAATATCAAGAAAGAAGTATCTCTTACTGTTACAAGAGGAAACAACAATCAAATCACTTTTTTCCCATTACAAGAAAATGAGCATAGAAATCAAATACTTTTCAAAACAATTGTTCCAGCGAGAATAGATAAAACAGCTGAGGCGAAAGAGCAAGTTAATAAAATTATCCAATCGATTCATTTCATTGGAACATTTACAGTGGAATTTTTTATAGATAGTAACAACCAATTGTATGTGAACGAGATTGCACCAAGGCCTCACAATTCCGGACATTATTCAATTGAAGCATGTGATTATTCACAATTTGATACTCATATTTTAGCAGTTACCGGACAATCATTACCAAATTCAATTGAATTATTAAAGCCTGCAGTCATGATGAACTTACTAGGTAAAGACTTAGATTTATTGGAAAATGAATTTAATGAACATCCAGAGTGGCACTTACATATTTATGGTAAGTCTGAGCGTAAAGATAGCAGAAAAATGGGGCATATGACTGTACTAACGAATGATGTAAACCAAACTGAACAAGATATGTACGCTAAATTTGAGGGGAGTAATTAAAGCATGACATTATTATATGAAGGAAAAGCGAAGCGCATTTTCTCAACAAATCAAGAAAATGAATTAAGAGTTGAATATAAAGATGAAGTTACTGCTGGAAACGGGGCTAAGAAAGACACAATGGCAGGTAAGGGGCGATTAAATAATCAAATTACTTCTATTATATTTAAATATTTACAAGAAAATGGAATAGAAAGTCACTTTATTAAACAATTATCTGAAACAGAACAATTAGTTAAGCCTGTGAAAATAATTCCATTAGAAGTAGTTGTTCGTAATATTGCTAGTGGATCTATTACAAAGCGTTTAGGTTTTGAAAATGGTGAAGTTTTTAGAGAACCACTTGTGGAATTTTTCTATAAAAATGATGCGTTAAATGATCCGTTGATAACGGATGACCATGTTAAATTGCTCAATATAGCATCAGATGAAGATATTGAAATACTAAAATCCAAAGCATTAAAGATTAATAATGTGTTGAAACAATTAATGGATGCTATGAATTTAAAATTAGTAGATTTTAAAATCGAATTTGGAAAGACTGAGACTGGTCAAATTTTGTTAGCGGATGAAATATCTCCAGATACATGTCGAATTTGGGATAAAGCTACCAATGCAAACTTTGATAAAGATGTATATAGAAATAACACTGGATCACTGATTGAAACATATCAAATATTTTTAAACAAATTGGAGGATTTAAAATAATGAAAACAATTGAACTACATATCACATTACAACCACAAGTATTAGATACGCAAGGACAAACGCTTACTCGAGCTGTACATGACTTAGGTTATGCACAAGTGAATGATATTCGTGTAGGAAAAGTATTATATATGACAGTGGATGAGGTTAGTGATGAAAAGGTACACAACATTATTACAACTCTAAGTGAAAAATTGTTTGCAAATACAGTGATTGAAGAATATAGCTATAAAGTGTTAGATGATGAAAAGGAGAATGCATAAAATGAAATTTGCGGTTCTTGTTTTTCCAGGTTCGAATTGTGATAGAGACATGTTTAATGCTGCTATTAAAAGTGGTGTTGAAGCGGAATATGTAGATTATAGAGAAACATCACTAAGTGGATTTGATGGCGTACTTATTCCTGGTGGATTTTCATTCGGGGATTACTTAAGATCTGGGGCAATGGCTAGTGTAGCGCCGATTATTTCGGAAGTTAAACGTCTTGCAGCAGAAGGTAAGCCAGTATTAGGTGTTTGTAATGGGTTTCAAATTTTAACTGAAATAGGCTTATTACCTGGTGCATTATTGCATAACGATTCACATTTATTTATTAGTAGAAATGAAGAGTTAGAAATAGTGAATAATCAAACGGCATTTACAAATCTTTATGAACAAGGTGAAAAAGTTATATATCCTGTAGCTCACGGTGAAGGTCATTATTATTGTACTGATGAAATATATCAACAATTAAAAGCTAACAATCAAATTATTCTGAAATATGTGAATAATCCGAACGGTTCATATGATGATATTGCAGGAATTGTTAACGAAAAAGGCAATGTATGTGGCATGATGCCACATCCTGAAAGAGCTTTAGAAACGTTGTTAGGTACTGATAGTGGTGTGAAATTATTTGAAGCGATGGTAAAAAGTTGGAGGGAACAACATGTCTAAATTTATCGAACCAAGCGTTGAAGAAATTAAACTTGAAAAAGTATATCAAGATATGGGATTAAGTGATCAAGAATATGAAAAAGTTTGCGATATTTTAGGCAGACAACCTAACTTTACAGAAACAGGTATCTTTTCTGTTATGTGGAGTGAACATTGCTCTTATAAACATTCTAAACCGTTTTTAAAGCAATTTCCTACATCAGGTGACCATGTGCTTATGGGGCCTGGTGAAGGTGCAGGGGTAGTCGATATAGGTGATAATCAAGCCGTAGTATTTAAAGTAGAGTCTCACAATCATCCATCAGCAATTGAACCATATCAAGGGGCTGCTACAGGCGTTGGTGGAATCATTCGTGACATTGTCTCTATTGGGGCTAGACCTATTAATTTGTTAAACAGTCTTAGATTTGGAGAATTAGATAATAAACAAAACCAAAGATTACTTAAAGGTGTTGTAAAGGGTATCGGAGGTTATGGTAACTGCATTGGTATTCCAACAACTGCTGGTGAAATCGAATTTGATGAACGTTATGATGGCAATCCACTTGTTAATGCAATGTGTGTTGGTGTTATCAATCACGACATGATTCAAAAAGGCACAGCAAAAGGTGTAGGTAATTCGGTCATTTATGTTGGTTTGAAAACTGGTCGAGATGGTATTCATGGTGCTACTTTTGCATCTGAAGAATTGACGGAAGAAAGCGAAAGTAAACGACCTTCTGTACAAATCGGTGATCCATTTGTAGGTAAAAAATTAATGGAAGCAACACTTGAAGCAATTACATTTGATGAATTAGTTGGTATTCAAGATATGGGTGCTGCTGGTTTAACATCTTCATCGTCTGAAATGGCGGCAAAAGGTGGTAGTGGGTTACATTTGAGATTAGAACAAGTGCCAACACGTGAGCCAGGTATTTCTCCTTATGAAATGATGCTTTCAGAAACTCAAGAACGTATGTTACTAGTTGTTGAAAAAGGTACTGAACAAAAATTCTTAGATTTATTTGATAAGCACGAATTTGATAGTGCTGTTATAGGTGAAGTTACAGATACAAATCGTTTTGTTTTAACATATGATGACGAAGTTTATGCTGACATTCCAGTTGAACCACTAGCTGATGAAGCACCTGTATATATTTTAGAAGGAGAAGAAAAAGATTATAATACTTCTAAAAATGATTATACACACATCGATGTTAAAGATACTTTCTTTAAATTACTTAAGCATCCGACTATAGCATCTAAACACTATTTATATGATCAATACGACCAACAAGTTGGTGCCAATACGATAATTAAGCCAGGACTTCAAGCATCGGTAGTACGTGTGGAAGGCACAAATAAGGCAATTGCTTCAACAATTGATGGTGAAGCGCGTTATGTATATAACAATCCATATGAAGGTGGAAAGATGGTAGTAGCTGAAGCTTATCGAAATTTAATTGCCGTGGGTGCAACACCATTAGCAATGACAGATTGTTTAAATTATGGTTCTCCTGAAAAGAAAGAAATCTATCAACAGTTGATAGATTCAACGAAAGGTATGGCAGAAGCATGCGACATTCTTAAGACACCAGTAGTTTCTGGTAATGTATCTTTATATAACGAAACGAAAGGTACTTCTATTTTCCCAACACCAGTTGTTGGAATGGTAGGTTTGATTGAAAATGTAAATTATTTAAATGATTTTGAACCTCAAGTTGGAGATAAATTATATTTAATCGGTGATACTAAGGACGACTTTGGTGGTAGTCAACTTGAAAAGTTAATTTATGGCAAAGTTAATCATGAATTTGAGTCATTAGATTTGAGTTCAGAAGTTGAAAAAGGTGAATCAATCAAGACCGCTATTCGTGAAGGACTATTATCACATGTTCAAACAGTTGGTAAAGGTGGCTTACTGATTACCTTAGCTAAACTAAGTGCGCATTACGGTTTAGGATTAAAATCTTCAATAGATATAACAAATGCACAATTGTTTAGTGAGACGCAAGGCCGATATGTTGTTTCTGTTAAATCAGGTAAAACTTTAAATATTGATAATGCAATAGAAATTGGACTTTTAACAGATAGTGATAATTTCAAGGTAACAACACCATATACAGAGATTAGTGAAAATGTTTCAGATATTAAACAAATATGGGAAGGGGCAATTGCTCAATGTTTAACTACTCAGGATTAAACGAAGAATGTGGCGTGTTTGGTATTTGGAATCATCCTGAAGCAGCGCAACTAACATATATGGGACTTCATAGTTTGCAACATCGTGGTCAAGAAGGTGCAGGTATAGTTGTTTCTGATCAAAATGAATTAAAAGGCGAGCGAGGATTAGGCTTACTAACTGAAGCGATTAAAGATGATCAAATGGAACGATTAAAAGGATATCAACATGCAATTGGTCACGTCCGTTATGCTACTTCAGGTAATAAAGGTATTGAAAATATTCAACCGTTTCTGTATCACTTTTATGATATGAGTGTAGGTATTTGTCATAATGGTAACCTCATTAATGCTAAATCATTGCGTCAGAATTTAGAAAAACAAGGTGCTATCTTCCATTCGTCTTCTGATACTGAAGTCATTATGCATTTGATACGTCGAAGTAAAGCTCCTACTTTTGAGGAAGCGTTGAAAGAAAGTTTGCGAAAAGTTAAAGGCGGTTTTACATTTGCGATTTTAACTAAAGATGCGTTATATGGCGCAGTAGATCCAAATGCTATCAGACCACTTGTTGTAGGTAAAATGAAAGATGGGACATACATCCTTGCAAGTGAAACATGTGCAATAGATGTGTTAGGTGCAGAATTTGTTCAAGATATTCATGCAGGTGAATATGTCGTGATTAACGATAAAGGTATTACAGTTAAATCTTATACACATCATACGACAACTGCAATTTCTGCGATGGAATATATTTATTTTGCTAGACCAGACTCAACAATAGCTGGTAAAAATGTCCATGCAGTACGTAAAGCTTCTGGTAAAAAATTAGCCCAAGAAAGCCCTGTAAATGCTGATATGGTCATCGGTGTACCCAATTCATCGCTATCAGCTGCGAGTGGTTATGCTGAAGAAATAGGTTTGCCATATGAAATGGGACTAGTTAAAAATCAATATGTTGCAAGAACATTTATTCAACCAACTCAAGAATTACGTGAGCAAGGTGTGAGAGTGAAGTTATCTGCGGTAAAAGATATAGTAGATGGGAAAAATATCATTCTTGTTGATGATTCCATTGTTCGCGGTACGACAATTCGACGCATTGTGAAAATGTTAAAAGATTCTGGTGCAAATAAAGTGCATGTGCGTATAGCATCACCGGAATTTATGTTTCCAAGTTTTTACGGAATCGATGTTTCAACTACGGCAGAATTAATTTCTGCAAGCAAATCACCTGAAGAAATTAAAGATTATATTGGCGCTGATTCATTAGCATATCTATCTCTAGATGGGTTAATTGAATCAATTGGTTTAGATTATGACGCGCCATATAGTGGCTTATGTGTAGAAAGTTTCACTGGAGATTATCCTGCAGGGTTATATGATTATGAAGCAAATTATAAAGCGCATTTAAGTCATCGACAAAAGCAATATATTTCTAAAAACAAACACTTTTTTGATAGCGAGGGAAATTTAAATGTCTAAAGCATATGAACAATCTGGTGTAAATATTCATGCTGGTTATGAAGCTGTAGAAAGAATGTCTAGTCATGTTAAACGTACGATGCGTAAAGAAGTTATCGGTGGTTTAGGTGGATTCGGTGCTACATTTGATTTATCACAATTAAATATGACAGCGCCAGTTTTAGTTTCTGGAACAGACGGAGTAGGTACGAAATTAAAACTAGCTATCGACTATGGTAAACATGATTCGATAGGTATCGATGCAGTCGCAATGTGTGTTAATGATATTTTAACGACAGGTGCAGAACCATTATATTTTTTAGATTACATTGCTACAAACAAAGTTGTTCCTGAAGTTATTGAACAAATTGTTAAAGGTATTAGTGATGCATGTGTTGAAACGAATACTGCACTTATCGGTGGAGAGACTGCTGAAATGGGTGAAATGTATCACGAAGGCGAATATGATGTAGCTGGATTTGCTGTTGGAGCAGTTGAAAAGGATGACTATGTAGATGGTTCAGAAGTGAAAGAGGGACAAGTTGTTATAGGGCTTGCGTCAAGTGGCATTCATTCAAATGGATACAGTTTAGTGCGCAAATTAATTAATGAATCAGGCATTGATTTGGCATCAAACTTCGATAATCGTCCATTTATAGATGTCTTTTTAGAACCAACTAAATTATATGTCAAACCTGTACTTGCTTTAAAAAAAGAAGTTTCTATTAAGGCAATGAATCATATTACTGGTGGAGGCTTTTATGAAAATATTCCACGTGCATTGCCAGCCGGATATGCTGCTAGAATTGATACTACATCATTTCCAACGCCAAAAATATTTGATTGGTTACAACAACAAGGCAATATAGACACAAATGAAATGTATAACATTTTTAACATGGGTATTGGCTATACGGTTATCGTTGATGAAAAAGATGCATCACGCGCTTTGAAGATTTTAGCAGAACAAAATGTGGAAGCCTATCAAATTGGTCATATTGTGAAAAATGAGTCAACTGCAATTGAATTGTTGGGGGTATAACAATGGTTAAAATTGCGATTTTTGCATCAGGTTCAGGAAGTAACTTTGAAAATATAGTTGAGCATGTTGAATCAGGAAAACTTGAAAATATTGAAGTTACGGCGCTATATACGGATCATCAAAATGCGTTTTGTATAGATAGAGCAAAAAAGCACGATATTCCTGTTTATATTAATGAACCAAAACAATTTGATTCAAAAGCAGCGTATGAACAACATTTAGTAACACTATTAAATAAAGATAAGGTAGAGTGGATTATTTTAGCTGGCTACATGCGTCTAATAGGTCCAGACTTATTAGCATCATTTGAAGGTAAAATATTGAATATACATCCATCTCTATTGCCGAAATATAAGGGGATTGACGCAATAGGCCAAGCATATCATAGTGGCGATACTATTACTGGTTCGACAGTACATTATGTTGATAGTGGTATGGATACGGGAGAAATTATTGAACAGAGACAATGTGATATTAGACCGGACGATTCAAAAGAACAATTAGAAGAGAAAGTAAAAAAATTGGAATATGAATTATATCCAAGTGTTATTGCTAAAATTGTAAAATAAGGAGTATGTATGTGATGAAGAAAGCTATTTTGAGCGTATCAAATAAAACAGGTATTGTAGAGTTTGCTAAAGCGTTAACGCAATTAAATTATGAATTATATTCAACAGGTGGTACTAAACGTATATTAGATGAAGCAAATGTACCAGTTCGTTCTGTTTCAGACTTAACACATTTTCCAGAAATAATGGATGGCCGTGTTAAAACATTACATCCGGCTGTTCATGGTGGCATTTTAGCTGATCGAAATAAACCGCAGCATTTAAATGAATTATCAGAACAACATATAGATTTAATTGATATGGTAGTAGTTAATTTATATCCATTCCAACAAACTGTTGCAAACCCTGATGTAACGATGGACGAAGCAATTGAAAATATTGATATTGGTGGTCCAACAATGTTACGTGCTGCAGCTAAAAACTATAAACATGTAACAACAATTGTACATCCTGCAGATTATCAAGAAGTATTGACGCGATTAAGAAACGATTCGTTAGATGAGTCATATAGACAGTCATTAATGATCAAAGTTTTTGAGCATACTGCAGAATATGATGAAGCGATTGTACGTTTCTTTAAAGGGGATAAAGAAACTTTAAGATATGGAGAAAATCCACAACAATCAGCGTATTTTGTGAGAACTTCGAATGCTAAGCACACGATTGCAGGCGCTAAACAATTACATGGGAAACAATTAAGCTATAACAATATTAAAGATGCAGATGCTACACTAGCTTTAGTTAAAAAGTTTGATACACCTGCTGCAGTTGCGGTTAAACACATGAATCCATGTGGTGTTGGTATCGGTGACACGATAGAACAAGCATTTCAACATGCGTATGAAGCGGATAGTCAATCAATATTTGGTGGAATTGTTGCATTAAACCGAGCTGTAACACCTGAGTTAGCAGAGCAATTGCATAGTATCTTTTTGGAAGTCATTATTGCACCAAAATTTACAGATGAAGCATTAGATATTTTAAAACAAAAGAAGAATGTAAGATTATTAGAAATTGATATGACTATAGACAGTAACGAAGAAGAGTTTGTTTCAGTATCTGGCGGATATTTAGTTCAAGATAAAGACAATTATGTCGTGCCAAAAGAAGAAATGAAAGTTGTTACAGAAGTAGCACCTACTGATGAACAATGGGAAGCAATGTTATTAGGATGGAAAGTTGTACCATCAGTAAAAAGTAATGCAATTATTTTAAGTAATAATAAACAAACTGTAGGTATAGGTGCTGGACAAATGAATCGTGTCGGTGCTGCTAAAATTGCGTTAGAGAGAGCTATTGAAATCAATGATCATGTAGCGTTAGTATCTGATGGATTTTTCCCTATGGGAGATACAGTTGAACTTGCAGCACAACATGGTATAAAGGCAATTATCCAACCGGGTGGTTCGATTAAAGATCAAGATTCAATTGATATGGCTAATAAACATGGTATTGCAATGGTAGTCACAGGCACTCGACATTTTAAACACTAATTTTAAAGGGGCGTAACATAAATGAATGTATTAGTAATTGGTGCTGGTGGACGAGAACATGCACTTGCATATAAACTTAATCAATCGAATCTAGTTAAACAAGTGTTTGTCATTCCAGGTAATGAGGCAATGACACCTATAGCTGAAGTACACACTGAAATTTCAGAATCTGATCATCAAGGGATACTAGATTTTGCTAAACAGCAAAATGTTGATTGGGTAGTTATAGGTCCAGAACAGCCGCTAATTGATGGATTAGCAGACATTTTACGAGCGAATGGTTTCAAAGTGTTTGGTCCAAATAAGCAAGCAGCTCAAATCGAAGGCTCAAAATTATTTGCTAAAAAGATAATGGAAAAATATAATATTCCAACTGCTGATTATAAAGAAGTTGAGCGAAAAAAGGATGCTTTAACATATATTGAAAACTGTGAATTGCCCGTTGTTGTCAAGAAAGATGGGTTAGCTGCTGGGAAAGGCGTTATTATTGCAGATACTATTGAAGCAGCCAGAAGTGCTATTGAGATTATGTATGGTGATGAAGAAGAAGGTACTGTTGTATTTGAAACGTTTTTAGAAGGTGAAGAGTTCTCGCTAATGACATTTGTTAATGGTGATTTAGCAGTTCCTTTCGACTGTATTGCACAAGATCATAAACGCGCATTTGATCATGATGAAGGACCAAATACTGGTGGTATGGGGGCTTATTGTCCAGTACCACATATTAGTGACGATGTTTTAAAACTTACAAATGAAACAATTGCACAACCCATTGCAAAGGCAATGCTTAATGAAGGTTATCAATTCTTCGGTGTATTATACATTGGTGCTATTTTAACTAAAGATGGTCCAAAAGTAATAGAATTTAATGCCCGTTTTGGTGATCCTGAAGCTCAAGTATTATTAAGTCGCATGGAAAGTGATTTAATGCAGCATATTATTGATTTAGATGAAGGAAAACGTACTGAATTCAAATGGAAAAATGAATCTATTGTAGGGGTCATGTTGGCATCAAAAGGATATCCTGATGCATATGAAAAAGGGCATAAAGTAAGTGGCTTTGATTTAAATGAAAACTATTTTGTTAGTGGATTAAAGAAGCAAGGTGATACCTTTGTTACTTCAGGTGGTAGAGTTATACTTGCCATCGGAAAAGGTGACAATGTACAAGATGCACAGCGAGACGCATACAAAAAAGTATCACAAATACAAAGTGACCATTTATTCTATCGTCATGACATTGCGAATAAAGCACTACAACTTAAATAAGTAAATTTAAAATACTAAGATTAGCTATGAACGAATCTATAACGATAGATTTTTTCATAGCTTTTTTAGTTGTAGAGTCTAGGACATTGATTTCTGTACCAAATTTGTGATTATGCATATGTAATACAAAAGAGGCGCCACAACATGTTTGGATGAACAAAATAACATGTTTGTGGCACCTCTTTTGTTTAGTATGGAATAAATGGTTTTCTTTTTCTATACAATGAATTTCTAATTTAGTATCTATACAATTATGGATAAAATTTAACCTACACGACCAAGACGAACATCATCTATGCCCGTGATGGGTAAGGTGATTGAACAATAATATGCCATAGTAATAATGGCAATTAAAACTATAATAAAGATTATATCTTTATATGAGAAAGGTACGTTGTAATAGTAAGTACGAGGACCATCTCTAAATCCTTTCGACTCCATCGCAACTGATAATTGATGTGCCTTTCTAATATTTTGGCTTAATAGAGGTATAATTAAATGCTTAAATCGCTTTAACCCTCTATAATTTGCCGCGTCTATCATCTGATAGCGCATTTTTAAAGATCTGCGAAGCTGTATTAAAGAACTAATCATTAAAGGTATCATACGAATGGCAGCCATGAATGCATAAGCAACTTTTGATTTAACCTTTAAATGTTGCATTAAACTATAAAATATCATGACAACCTGAGATGTAAGTGCGATTAAGATACCGAAAAATGAAATAGCAATGGTTCTTAATGATACATGTAAACCACGAACTAAACTTTCTGTTGTAATATGGATAAATCCGAATTTCAAAATTGTATGGCTACCATTCCCGTATAAAATCATGAACAGGGAAGAGAGTAATGCAAAGCCAATACTTATAGTTATAAAAATTGCTGTAATTTTAAACTGAGTACCATTAAACATCAATAAGAAAACTAACATTAAGATAGTGATATAAAGCATAAAATCGAAATTATGCACAAATATAATAAAGAAAAATAGTATAATTCCAAGAAATAGTTTCGTTATAATGTTGACATCATCAACAAATGATTGCCGAACTTTCCATTGCTCATACATTCGTATCACCATCACAATCTAGTAACGCACCATCTGAAATTTTAAGTCTTCTTGATGGATAACGTTCAATTATTTCATCGTCATGTGTAACCATGACAATACTTTGTCCCAAATTAATTCGCTTTTGGAAAAGTTTGATCAACTGGAATGTATTATGGCTATCAAGTCCAAATGTCGGTTCATCTAAAAAGATAATATCAGCTTTAGAACTTAGTGCGGTAGCTACGCTAAGGCGTCGTTTTTGACCAATAGACAACTCATAAGGATGTTGATCTTTTACATTTTGTAAATCTAAAAGTTTTAAAAGTTGTATCGTTTCATCATCACTTTGATCTTTAGAAAGGTGATTAAAATGAATGTTAATTTCATCATAAACCGAATTTGTTATAAATTGTAATTCTGGGTTTTGATAAACTAGGTACATGTGTTTTGCTGCATGTTTAATTTTTGTTAAACGCTGATTTTCAAAATAAACATCACCTTGATATTTAATCAATTGCATAATTGATTCAAGCAAGGTTGTTTTACCACTACCATTTGCCCCTGTAATTGTAATCCACTCACCTAGACCAATTTCTAAATCTGAGAATGAGAGCAATGTTGATTTACCGCGAATAATACGTCCATTTTTAAATTGTAATAAGTGTGAGTTTGTTGTTGGAAAGTCAACACGACTTGGTGCGAATTCCCATGCACGTGGATGCCACACACCATATTCACTGAGTAAATGAACATACTTCTGTAATATGATTTCAGGACATTCATCGGCAATGATATTTCCGTTATAATCCATCAAAATGACGCGGTCGACATGATTCCAGATGTGTTTAACTTTATGTTCAACGATTACAACCGTTTGATCTTCCCAAAGTTCAATTAGTTTAGTCCATAAATCTTCTGTTGCTTGAACATCTAACATTGCTGTCGGTTCATCTAAAAACAATGTTTTTGATTGTTGAAGAATGGTTTCAACAATTGCCAATTTCTGTTTCATCCCGCCACTTAAATCTTTGATATACGTTTCAGGGGTAACATTTAAATTGACCATATTTAAAGCATTGATAATTAACGCATCCATGTCTTCACGTGGTACTTGTCTATTTTCTAAAACGAATGCAAGTTCTTCGTATACTTTTGGCATACAAAACTGGCTATCAGGGTCTTGGAAAATAACGCCACTTAATGGGTCAACGATTAGTTCATCATATTTCATAGGTAATTCAATTAAATTAGGAACAATACCACTTAATACATTCAGAAGTGTACTTTTACCGCAACCAGAAGGACCGAGTAAAAGTACTTTTTCTTTGTCTTGAATAGTGATATTTAAATGATCGAAAATTTTACGCTGACCACTTGGATATTTTAATCGTAAATCACTTACTTTTAACACTCTGAATGCTCCTCTTATAAGTTGTCGTAATCTTCTTTAGCAGCTGGTCTAAATAATTTTGTTACGCCTGTCTTATCTAAAGCTTTTACTAAAAGGTAAGATAGGACGCCGGCGACTACTGCACCACTAATTAATCTAAATACGATGAATAATGTTAAGTTCCAACCTGCAACTTCATTTAAATAACCATAGAAATAATCTATAGGGAAAGCCGCGATTGCTGTACAAAAACCTGCTAACATAGCTACCATAACTGAACGAGATTGATATTTAAAAATTGCAAAGACAAGTTCACACGCTAAACCTTGTATAAAAGCGTAAACGATTGTCGGAATATCGAAACGACCCATAATGATAGTTTCGCCGGCACCTGCAGCAAATTCAGCCAGTAAAGCAATACCTGGTTTTGGAATAATTAGATAGCAGACAATCGCTGCCATGAACCAAACCCCGTTTGTTAATTGTTCGAGGTGAAGGCCTGTAGCTTGCACACCATTGTAAACAAACCACCATAAATTGTAAATAACTGCGAATACTACTGAAATAAGTACGGTTACTAGTATTTCAGATAGCTTTAAACCTTTTGACATTTTTACATCCTCCTAATAAAAAAACGCACAACCATCCATAGGAAAGTTATGCGTTCACAATATATATTAGTAAAACATATGTATAGTAACACTTTCCTACGCTAGTTCAAGCTAGATCAGGTTCAAAGGGTTTGAGGGCAAGCCTCATCTCAGTATAAAACACCCCTAGTGTGTGCGATTTATTTAATTAATTATACTGTAAGACGTTTGTAAACTTATGTCAATAGGTTGTCTTCATGAAATTTCGTTTAATTCGATTTAAAATTTATAATATTAGCATTGGATTTAAATTGAAGATGTAGTAGGAATGTTAGTAATTAAAGATATAAAAATATGTGACATGTAATAAGATTGAGCTGATAAATGAAGAGGGATACTTATCAATCATACCTCTTTAACAACAGTGAAGAACCCGTGCATAATGGCTTACGAATTATAGTTTGTAGGGTAAAAGAGGGATACATGCGCCGAGCACATGCAAAAAAG
>NZ_KV839117.1:13332-93974 GCF_001838845.1 Staphylococcus sp. HMSC36A10 | reverse complement strand
ACTAAAAGTTGTAAGGAAGAAGAGGGATACATGCGCCGAGTACATGCATAAAATCCCCTAACAACTAAAAGTTGTAAGGAAGAAGAGGGATACTTGCGTCGAGCGCAAGCATAAAAGCCCCTAACAACTAAAAGTTGTAAGGAAGGAGAGGGATACATGCGCCGAGCACATGCAAAAAAGCCCCTAACAACTAAAAGTTGTAAGGAAGAAGAGGGATACATGCACCGAGCACATGCAAAAAAGCCCCTAACAACTAAAAGTTGTAAGGGGATTTAAATTAATTTAGTGTATCTTGGATATCTTGTTTTGTTTGATTAATATCTTCTGTTTTTTCTTCTTTTTTATCTTTTAATTTTTCTTCAACTTCTTTAGCTTTTTCTGCTGCTTTTTTATTTTGATTTTCATTAGACATGATTAATTCCTCCCAAATTGGATAATTATTTATATATAAATCTTACCCGGTTGTACTTTCGTTAAACTTTTCTAAGTCTATAGCACTATTTATTCATTTATCTAAAGACAACAACATTAGATTAATATATAATGATTTTGAGGTGAACATAATGTCTTTTCTTAGGAAACACGCCGAAATTATTTTTAGCTATTTAATCGGTATCGTTTCACTCTTCACTGGTCTCATTATTTTAATTAACTTGCCATTAATTAAACAATTAAATGGTGGTAAAAAAGTTGATACACATGTTCATAATGTGTGGGAATTTCTGAATGCATTTTTCAGTGAAATTATTAAAGTAATGAGTCGATTTATAGGTAATTTCCCTATAGTTAGTGCAATTGTGATAATTATATTCGGTATTTTAGTTATGTTGATTGGTCATACATTACTTAGAACTATTAAGTATGACTATGATATTTCTATCTTTTTCTTAGTTATCGGTATCATGTACTTTATTATTACTCTTATATTAATGACTCAAGTTTATGGATTCTTTGCAGTGATTTTCATTATTCCATTTACAATTCATATAGGATATATCGTCTATAAAGATGAATTGAATCAGGAAAATGTAAAAAATCATTTCATGTGGATAATTGTGAGTTATGGTATAAGTTACTTAATTACACAAATTGCATTGTATGGCAGAATTGATGCTAATGAAATAGAGTCAATTGATATCTTAAGTGTCAATGCTTTCTTTATAATTATGTGGTTACTTGGTCAAATGGCTATTTGGAATTTCTTGTTCTTGCGCCGAGCTTTACCTTTAACAAAGCAAGAATTAGGTGAAGAGGAGCCAGAATTATCAAGAACAAGTAAAGGGAATGTCACGAATCAAACTAAAATTCACTTGAAACAACTCCAAGATAAGACTACAGAATATGCACGTAAGACAAGAAGAAGTGTCGATTTAGATAAAATTAGAGCTAAAAGAGATAAATTCAAAAAGAAAGTTAATGATATTATCGATATTCAAGAAGACGATATTCCTGATTGGATGAGAAAACCGAAATGGGTTAAACCAATGTATGTCGAACTATTTTGTGGTGTCGTCATCTTTTTATTCACATTTTTAGAATTTAATAATCGTAATGCATTATTTGTATCTGGTGATTGGAAATTATCACAGACACAATATGTTATTGAATGGGTTACATTATTAATTCTGTTATTCATTATTATCGCATATATCGCTACAACGTTAACTTTCCACTTGAAAGGTAAGTTTTATTATTTACAACTATTTATGGGGAGCATTTTATTCTTTAAATTGTTAACGGAATTTATAAATATAATGATTCATGGACTATTACTTTCAGTGTTCATTACGCCAACATTACTATTAATGTTATTGGCAATCATCATTTCTTATTCGTTACAATTACGAGAGCGACCATAATTAAAAGCATTATAAAAGTACTATCTATTAAACATTTTGATGTGTACGCTATAAGTTAGATATATCTCTAACTTACTTAGATACAGGTCAATGAAGTTTATGGATAGTACTTTTTTTGTAACTAGATTTGATTGATTCAGGTGATGCGAATTAAGTATTGAAAATTGTATACAAAGTTTTAGTGCAAATAAAATAGTTGAAAAGTTATCCATTTGTAAAATCAAGAAAACTAGTAAATAGTTGAAGCGACATATGGAATTTGCGAAACGATATATAGTATTTCCTTTGTAGAAATTTAACATATATCATTCGAATTACTAATTTGTTAAAATCAACAGTAAGATTAGAAGTAGATGATATTGAAATTTGGCAAACAATTTAATCTATATAAAACTACAACGAAACACAGAAAGGAAGTTGTCAGATGAAAATAGCAACTCTGAACAAAGGCAAAGAAACAAAATATTTTAATGGATATCCTTTAATTGAAGAAGAGGATATCTATTCACAAGATCATTTAAAAGAAGGAGATATTTTTCAAATTGTGACTGATAAATCACAATATGTTGCAACGGCTTATGTTGGTCGCCAACATAAAGGATTAGGTTGGGTTCTAACATACGATAAAGCTCAAGAAATCAACACAGCTTTCTTTGTGAAATTGTTTAATACTGCATTAGCAGAACGTGATTATTATTTTAATATAGATGGAACAAATGCTTTTAGATTATTTAATGCTGAAGGTGATGGTGTTGGGGGATTAACAATCGACAATTACGATGGTCATTTGTTGATTCAATGGTACTCAAAAGGTATTTATAAATTTAAATATGCCATTCTTGAAGCGGTTAGAAAAGTATTTGATTATAAATCTATTTACGAAAAAGTAAGATTTAAAGACAGCGAATATAGTGGTGGTTTTGTTGAAGGAGATGCACCTGAGTTTCCAATTGTTATCGAAGAGAACTTCACATTTTATAATGTAGACCTTGAAGATGGTTTGATGACAGGTATCTTTTTAGATCAAAAAGAAGTGCGCAAGAAATTAAGGGATCAATATGCCAAAGAACGCCATGTTTTAAACTTATTTAGTTATACAGGTGCTTTTTCTGTAATAGCAGCAAGTGAGGCATCTTCAACAACAAGTGTAGATTTGGCTAATCGTTCTCGTAGTTTAACTGAAGAAAATTTTGGATTAAATGCTATTGATCCTAAATCCCAATATATTTATGTCATGGACACTTTTGATTTCTATAAATATGCTGCACGACATGGACATAGTTATGACACGATCGTGATTGATCCACCTAGCTTTGCGCGTAACAAAAAACGTACATTTTCAGTGCAAAAAGATTATGACAAATTAATTAATGGCGCCTTAAATATCTTATCATCTGAAGGAACATTATTGTTATGTACAAACGCAAGTGTATATCCATTAAAGCAATTTAAAAATACTATTAAAAAGACGCTTGAAGAGAGTGGCGTTGATTATGAATTAACTGAAGTTATGGGATTACCAAAAGATTTTAAAACGCATCCACATTATAAGCCATCTAAATATTTAAAAGCTGTTTTTGTAAATATTAGACATTAATTTGATAAAAAGGGGTATAGTAACTTATTGAGAAAAAGAAGGGTGATAATATTATGGGATTCAAAAACAATTTAACATCAAATTTAACAAATAAAATTGGTAATTCAGTCTTTAAAATAGAAAATGTTGACGGAAAAGGTGCAATGCCAACGACGATTCAAGAATTGAGAGAAAGACGACAACGTGCTGAAGCAATTGTAAAGAGAAAATCTTTAATGTCATCAACAATGAGCGTTGTTCCAATTCCGGGTTTAGATTTTGGTGTTGATTTAAAATTAATGAAAGATATTATCGAAGATGTAAATAAAATATACGGATTAGATCATAAGCAAGTTAATAGCCTTGGGGATGATGTGAAAGAAAGAATTATGTCTGCAGCAGCAATTCAAGGTAGTCAATTTATTGGTAAAAGAATTTCAAGTGCATTTTTAAAAATAGTTATTAGAGATGTAGCTAAACGTACTGCTGCAAAACAAACAAAATGGTTTCCTGTTGTAGGACAAGCTGTGTCTGCATCTATTAGTTACTATTTTATGAATAAAATTGGAAAAGATCACATTCAAAAATGCGAAAATGTTATTAAAAATGTCATGTAGGTGCTATAATAGTTTTGCAATTTGCAAATTTTACTGAAACCGGTTTTAAACGAATTGAATTTAAAGCATGGTTTTGGTAAAGTTAATGTATAAAACTAAGTTAGTATTGTAATAATATTGAAGATTCTAACTATACGAAGGAGAAATGTAATTATGGAACAAAATTCATATGTAATCATCGACGAGACTGGTATTCACGCTAGACCAGCAACAATGTTAGTACAAACAGCTTCAAAATTCGATTCTGATATTCAATTAGAATATAACGGTAAGAAAGTAAACTTAAAATCAATCATGGGTGTTATGAGCCTTGGTGTTGGTAAAGATGCTGAAATTACAATTTATGCTGACGGTAGTGATGAATCTGACGCCATTCAAGCAATCAGTGACGTCTTATCAAAAGAAGGATTGACTAAATAATCATGTCTAAATTAATTAAAGGTATTGCCGCATCTGATGGTGTCGCAATTGCTAAAGCTTATTTATTAGTTGAGCCAGACTTAACATTCGACAAAAATGAAAAAGTCACTGATGTTGAAGGAGAAGTTGCAAAGTTCAATAGCGCTATCGAAGCTTCTAAAGTTGAGTTAACTAAAATTAGAAATAATGCAGAGGTTCAACTAGGTGCTGATAAAGCTGCTATCTTTGATGCACATTTATTAGTTTTAGATGACCCTGAATTAATTCAACCAATCCAAGATAAGATTAAAAATGAAAACGCTAATGCTGCTACAGCATTAACGGATGTAACAACACAATTTGTTACAATTTTTGAATCTATGGATAACGAATACATGAAAGAACGTGCGGCTGATATTCGCGACGTTTCTAAACGTGTGTTATCACATATTTTAGGTGTAGAATTACCGAATCCGAGTATGATTGATGAAAGCGTTGTTATTGTAGGGAATGACTTAACGCCATCTGATACTGCTCAATTAAATAAAGAATTCGTACAAGGTTTTGCTACAAACATTGGCGGAAGAACAAGTCACTCTGCAATTATGAGTCGTTCTTTAGAAATTCCAGCAATTGTTGGTACAAAATCAATTACTCAAGAAGTTAAACAAGGCGACATGATTATCGTAGATGGATTAAATGGTGATGTAATCGTTAATCCAACTGAAGATGAGTTAATCGCTTATCAAGATAAACGTGAGCGTTATTTTGCTGACAAGAAAGAATTACAAAAACTACGTGATGCTGATACTGTTACAGTTGATGGTGTTCACGCAGAGCTTGCTGCAAATATTGGTACACCTAATGATTTGCCAGGTGTTATTGAAAATGGTGCACAAGGTATCGGCTTATATAGAACTGAGTTTTTATATATGGGTCGTGACCAAATGCCTACAGAAGAAGAACAATTTGAAGCTTATAAAGAAGTATTAGAAGCAATGGGCGGTAAACGTGTTGTTGTACGTACTTTAGATATAGGTGGAGATAAAGAATTATCATACTTAAACTTGCCTGAAGAAATGAATCCATTCTTAGGTTACCGTGCGATTCGTTTATGCCTTGCGCAACAAGATATTTTCAGACCACAGCTACGTGCATTATTACGTGCATCAGTTTATGGTAAGTTAAATATCATGTTCCCAATGGTTGCAACAATTAACGAATTTAGAGAAGCTAAAGCTATATTATTAGAAGAAAAAGAAAACCTTAAAAATGAAGGTCATGACATTTCGGATGATATAGAATTAGGAATCATGGTAGAGATACCTGCAACAGCAGCATTAGCTGATGTCTTTGCTAAAGAAGTAGATTTCTTCAGTATCGGTACAAATGATTTAATTCAATACACATTAGCTGCTGACCGTATGTCAGAGCGTGTATCATATCTATACCAACCATATAACCCTTCAATCTTACGTTTAGTTAAACAAGTTATTGAAGCGTCACATAAAGAAGGTAAATGGACAGGTATGTGTGGTGAAATGGCTGGAGATGAAACAGCTATTCCATTATTGCTTGGTTTAGGTTTAGATGAGTTCTCTATGAGTGCAACGTCTATTCTGAAAGCAAGAAGACAAATTAATGGTTTAAGTAAAAATGAAATGACTGAACTTGCTAACCGTGCAGTCGACTGTGCAACGCAAGAAGAAGTTATTGAATTAGTTAACAACTACGTAAAATAATTAATTCTTTCGAAAGACAGAATTATAAATAAACCCGAAGTATTCATTGTGAGTAATTATGAATACTTCGGGTTCTTTTTTATGATTTATGTTAATTTCAATGGAATGTTGTTGCTAACTAATTAAACAACTATGTGTCATTAACAAAATGTTGTTCTTTAATTAATGTTAGTTAATTTAAAAATCGATATTTAATTTATGATAGCTATAAATGATGAAGTTGATTTAGATGAAAATTAATCTTGGATATTTAATACTTTGTTGATTTCATCAAGATCAACATGGTACATTGGATTGCCATTCAACAAAATAAACGGAGTTGAAAAAGCATCAAAATCTATCATTTCGTTTCGATATTGTTGATTGTTGATATTTCTCTCTTCAAAATCAATGTGATGCTCATTTAGATAATTTTTTACAAATGTACAAGGTGGACAATCATTCTGCGTATAAACGATTATTTCTGACATGTATCATGCTCCTTCGTGCTTTATTCTAATGTAATATACACAATTATACATTGAAATTCAAATTTGTGAACACATTGTGAACTGACATAAATTATACACAATTTCATAGCGCATAATGTTTTAAAAATACACATTATAGCAATTATAATTAAGTTCATTGTGTTGTCATCAAAAAAAGAAAAAGGTGATGTTTTTAAATGGATACAGTTGAAATCAGTCGGTTTTTGACAGCTATGACTTTAGCAGTTCATATCATTTTTGCAACGATTGGTGTTGGTATGCCTTTAATGTTCGCAATTGCAGAATTTTTAGGTATTCGCAAAAATGATCTTCAATATATAGCTATGGCCAAAAGATGGGCTAAAGCTTATACAATTACTGTAGCAGTGGGAGTTGTTACAGGTACAATTATAGGACTTCAATTATCATTGATTTGGCCTACATTTATGGAAATGGGTGGACACGTTATTGCACTTCCATTATTTATGGAAACATTTGCGTTCTTCTTTGAAGCTATTTTCTTAAGTATATATTTATATACTTGGGATCGTTTTAAAAATAAATGGACACATTTCTTAATTAGTATACCAGTAATTATTGGTGGCTCTTTCTCAGCATTCTTCATTACTTCAGTGAATTCATTTATGAATACGCCTGCAGGTTTTGAGTTGAAGAATGGAAAGATGGTCAATGTTCAACCTATAGAAGCGATGTTTAACCCATCGTTTATAGTTCGATCATTTCACGTAATTACTACAGCCGGTATGACGATGGCATTTGTTATTGCATCAATAGCAGCTTTTAAATTATTGCGTAATCGTCAACCTAAAGATACTGTCTACCATAAGAAAGCTTTGAAAATGTCTATGATTGTTGGATTCTTTTCAACTTTACTTTCTATGTTGGCAGGGGATTTATCTGCAAAATTTTTGCATAAATTCCAACCTGAAAAATTAGCAGCTTATGAATGGCATTTCGATACATCTTCCCATGCCAAATTATTATTATTTGGTGTGTTAGATGAAAAGACTCAGCAAGTTAAAGGTGCGATTGAATTACCTGGACTATTGAGTTTCTTAGCAGATAATAGTGTCAAAACTAAAGTGCAAGGGTTAAATGATTTTCCAAAAAGTTTACATCCGCCTATGATTGTCCATTATTTCTTTGATTTAATGGTAACGATGGGAATTTTATGTTTTGTCATTTCAGGTGTTTATGTTTTAACTTTAATGTTTAAAAAGCTTAGAAAGTTTTCTACTCATAAATGGATGCTTTACGGAATATTATTAACAGGCCCAGCTTCAATGCTAGCTATAGAATTTGGATGGTTCTTAACAGAGATGGGTAGACAGCCTTGGATTGTTCGTGGTTATATGCGCGTGGCAGAAGCAGCAACACAAGCAGGCGGAATAACCTTCGTTACAATTTTATTTGGCATATTGTACATCATTTTAATGTATACATGTGCATACGTATTAATTCGTATGTTTAAAAATAAACCGGCGTATGAAGATGTAAATCGTTTAGCCAAGAAGCAAGGAGGAGAAATAGAAAAATGATTTATGCATTTATAGGTATAACAGTGTTATGGTTGTTTTTATTTTGCTATATCATTATTGCTTCTATAGATTTTGGGGCAGGTTTCTTCGCATTGCATTCAAAGTTAACTGGTGATGAAAAGAAAATTAATCACTTAATTTCACGTTATTTAAACCCAGTTTGGGAAGTTACGAATGTATTCTTTGTTTTCTTCTTCGTAGGATTCGTAGGTTTCTTTCCAGAGTCAATCAAATATTTAGGCACGGTATTGTTAATACCAGGTTCAATAGCACTGATTATGATATCGTTGAGAAACAGTTTTTATGCATTTGAAAATTATGGTCAAGATACAAAATTAGCATGGATGATCATGTATGGGGTAAGTGGATTATTAATTCCAGCTTCATTATCTACTGCTTTAACTATTACAGAAGGTGGCTATATTAATGTTCGAAACAATGTTATCGATCTAGATTGGGTGCAGTTACTATTAAGCCCATTTGCTTGGTCTGTAGTATTCTTGGCAATTATTTCAGTTTTATATATTTCATCAGGATTTTTGACATATTATGCTAAAAAAGCAAATGACGAACCAGCATATAATTTAACAAGACAATGGCACATATTTTTAGGGCCGCCGATGATTATCATTTGTTTATTCGTATTTCTATCATTACGCATTCAAAATTCTGAACATTTTTATTCAGCTGTTTTTGACTATTGGTGGATGTTTGGTATAAGTTTCTTATTCTTTGCATTAGCTTCATTGTTAACATTCTTTAAGAAAAAACATGGTTTGGCTTTTGTATTTGTTATTTTACAAATGATGTTCGCGTTCTTTGGCTATGGTATTAGTAAATTGCCATACCTTTTATATCCGTTTGTAAAAATTACAGATGCATATGTTAATCCAGAAATGGGCTGGACATTAGTGATTGTCTTTATTTTAGGTTTACTTTTATTACTTCCATCGTTAATATTATTATTAAGATTATTTGTTTTCGACAAAGAATATGTTGAAGGAAAGAAATCATAAGTTGAGACGATACCCCAACTTTCATTTACTTGCATTACTGCATTTAGATAATTTAGTTGGGGTACTCATTTATAATAATTTTAAATTTATATTTTCAATGAATTGATGAAAATCATTTAATGGAGGGCGAGTATGGGTAAAGAATATGTAGTCATCGGTCTAGGTCGTTTTGGAGGTAGTATCGTTCGTGAGTTGAATGCATTAGACATGGATGTAATGGCCATCGACCATGATGAAAATAGAGTGAATGAATATAGTGATATCGCTACTCATGCGGTTGTTGCAGACACAACAGATGAAGCAGTTATGAAAAGTTTAGGTATCCGTAACTTTGATCATGTCATTGTGGCAATTGGTGAAAATATTCAATCAAGTACGTTGACGACTTTAATTTTAAAAGAGTTAGGTGTAAAAAAAGTAACTGCTAAAGCACAAAATGATTATCATGCAAAGATTTTAAATAAAATTGGAGCAGATACGGTTGTGCACCCTGAGCGTGATATGGGTAGACGTATTGCGCATAATGTTGCGAGTGCAAGTGTACTTGATTATCTTGAGTTGGCAGACGAGCATTCTATTGTAGAATTGAAAGCAACTGAAAAGATGGCGGGGCAGTCTATCATTGATTTAGATATAAGAGCACAATATGGAATTAACATTATTGCAATTAAACGAGGCAAAGAGTTCATCATTTCACCAAATCCAAATATTAATTTAGAAATAGGTGATATTTTAATTATGATTGGACATGATAATGATTTAAATCGCTTTGAAAAAAATATTGCGACGAGATAATCGGGAGTGGGACAGAAATGATATTTTCTCAAAATTTATTTCGTCGTCCCACCCCAACTTACATTGTCTGTAGAAATTGGGAATCCAATTTCTCTTTGTTGGGGCCCACACCCCAACTCGCATTGCCTGTAGAATTTCTTTTCGAAATTCTCTATGTTGGGGGCCCCTGACTAGAATTGAAAAAAGCTTGTTACAAGCGCATTTTCGTTCAGTCAACTACTGCCAATATAACTTTGTAGAGCATTGAACATTGATTTATGTCTCAAGCTCATCATATATAAAGAAAAAGCTACTAACAATGGGTGGTGAGTTTAATTAAAACTTCACTTCAAAGTTAGTAGCTTTTTGATTATTTATTGTTTGATTCTTTTTGTTCGTTTACCTTCATAATGACTGGTAAAATCATTGGTTTTCTAGCTGTTTTTTCAAATAAATAAGGTTGTAATGTTTCAATGATAGAAGATTTAATCTGATGCCATTGAATATCTTTATTTTGATTTAACTTACTAATAACATCAGTTTTGATTTTGCGTTGTGCATCATAAATTAATTGACCTGATTCTCTCATATATACAAATCCTCGAGAAATAATGTCTGGACCAGAAAGTAATTTATTTGTATTAAAATCAATACTAACAACAACGATAACTAAACCTTCTTCAGATAATAGCTTACGGTCTCTTATTACAACATTACCGATATCACCGATACCACTACCATCAACAAGTACATTACCAGATGGAATGCGACCAGCTTTACGTGCTGAATCGTGTGTTAAAGCTAAGACATCTCCAATATCAAAGATGAAGACATTATCTTCTTCAACGCCGCATTCAACACCAGTCTCACCATGTGCTTTTAACATACGGTATTCACCATGAATAGGTAAGAAATATTTCGGCTTGATTAATCGAAGCATTAATTGTTGATCACCTTGAGAACCATGCCCTGAAGTATGGATGTTAGAAATCTTGCTATGGATAACATCTGCACCAGCTTTATACAAGGAATTAATAGTTCTGTTAATACTTTTTGTATTACCTGGGATAGGTGATGAACTAAATACAACGGTATCTTCAGGTATAATTTTAATTTGCTTATGAGTACCATTAGCAATTCTAGATAATGCTGCCATTGGTTCACCTTGTGAACCAGTACATAGTATCAATAACTCATGCTTCGGTACGGTATTAATTTTATTAGGTTCAATAAATGTTTCAGGTGGTGCTTTAATATAACCAAGTTCCATACCGATTTTAATATTGTTTTCCATCGAACGACCGAACGTAACAATTTTACGGTTATTTTTGATAGCAGCTTCAACTGCTTGTTGAACTCGGTAAATATTAGAAGCGAAGGTAGCAAATATAATACGACCTTTACAATTACGGAAGATCTTATCTACGTTTTGACCAACTTCACGTTCGCTTAAAGTAAAATCAGGCACAAGTGAATTTGTTGAGTCTGAAAGTAAACATAGAACGCCTTCTTCGCCTAATTGAGCCATTTTAGCAATGTTTGCTGGTTTGCCTACAGGTGTAAAATCAAATTTAAAGTCACCGGTATGAACTACTTTTCCTTCAGGTGTATCTACGATGACGCCATAAGTTTCAGGAATACTATGCGTAGTTAAGTAGAAAGAAATCGTAAAGTGCTTAGATTTAATCACACTGTCCTCATTGATTTCATTTAGTTTAGCAGTACGTAATAAATGATGTTCTTCAAGTTTATTACGGATTAAACCTAATGCTAAAGGACCACCATAAATAGGTATATTAAGTTGTTTTAATAGGAAGGGCACACCGCCTATATGGTCTTCGTGACCATGTGTTATAAATAGGCCAACAATTTTATCTTGGTTTTGAACTAGATATGTGTAGTCAGGTATAACATAATCAATCCCTAATAAGTTATCATCAGGGAATTTGATACCTGCATCGATAATGACAATTTCGTCTTTATACTCAACTGCATAAGTATTTTTACCGATTTCACCTAGACCTCCAAGTGCATATACACCTACTTCATTTGGATGTAATTGTTTCATTATTTAGCAATCTCCACATTAAAGTGTTCTGAGTTTTCTTTTTCGTAATCTAAATGTGCGCCCTCTAATTTAGTGATAAATTCGATATTAAAATTACGATCTTTCAAGTAACGACGTACTTGTTCTTCTGTTTGAGCTTCAACATAAAGTGATTGTGTATTTTCACGCACAATTACCTCGTCTCTGTTATGTTGATAAAAAACTTTAAATACTGCCATGTTAAAAATTCCTCCTAAGAATGTTTGTTTAATTTATTGTTAACCCTAGTAAAATCGTATTGGAGTATATATCGATAAATTCATTCCAATCATCTCTATAATTTAACTTAATAACGATTTGGTTAATAACTAGGTTCATCATGCCGTTCATTTTAAAAAATTAGTGAAATAACACTAAAATTTCAGTTAAATCTTATTTTACATGATGAATGATAATAAATAAAGCAGTTTATCTCACTAGAAATCTAAGTATTTCGAATAAATGTGCAGTTCTATTTATTAAAATAAATGTAGAGATTATAAATTAATGTTAAGAAAGAATTAAAGGATTTTATATGAAACGGTAAAATTTAAATGAGGGGATAAAAAGTATGGTAGAAAGGTGAATATATTTAACTGTTGTTTATTCGAAAAAGTTGTACAAGAAAAAGCTTAGGACATCATATTTATCCTAAGCTTTGATAATTAGTAATAGTGTGTTTTAAACTTCTACTGCATCTGTATGTGGTTGTAATGGGTGGTCTTTGTCAATGTGATCATAGAACATTACACCATTTAAATGATCAATTTCATGTTGGAAAACAATTGCTGGATATCCTTTTAGACGTAATTGTATATCATTACCTTCGATGTCTTTGGCTTTAATTGTAATTCTATTATGACGGTGAACTAGACCAGCAACATTATCATCGACACTAAGGCAACCTTCACCAGTTGGTAAATAAGCTTCTTGAACGCTATGACTTACAATTTTTGGGTTCACAAGCATATAGTCATAAGATTTGCCACTGCCATCATCTGGTATTAAAACAGCAATCATACGTTTAGAGATATTAATTTGAGGTGCAGCCAAACCAACGCCTGAACGTAAACCATATCGTTTCGCGATTTCCTCATCTTGACTATTTACTAAAAACTCTCTCATGGCGATTAATGTTTCTTTTTCTTCTTTAGTTAATGGTAATTCTAACTCAGCTGCTTTTTGACGCAAAGTTGGATGACCATCTCTAATGATGTCTTTCATTGTTAACATATATTGCACCTTCCTTATTTTAATTTGTTTTAGTTGAATGACAGTAAAAAGGTTGTTAAGATACTCATACATTTTTATGTGTAAATATCTACAAAGTTAACCAACTACTGCCAATGTTTATTTTAGATAGTATATGTAAATTTTCAGATATGCTAATTGCTTAAAAAATGATTAAAGTGTTGGTTTCAAGCAATGATACTTTAGAAATTTATTTATCATCTTGACTTTAAAAATTATATTATAAATGACGTAACTGTCAACAGATATACTTAGTAATGAAGATGTGTAATGTAATTGTTTAAAATTGATTTCCAAGCAGATTTTATTTATCATTTAATTTAAATAGCAAGTGGAGGTACAAGTAATGAAATTTGGAAAAACAATCGCAGTAGTATTAGCATCTAGTGTCTTGCTTGCAGGATGTACTACGGATAAAAAAGAAATTAAGGCATATTTAAAGCAAGTGGATAAAATTAAAGATGATGAAGAACCAATTAAAACTGTTGGTAAGAAAATTGCTGAATTAGATGAGAAAAAGAAAAAATTAACTGAAGATGTCAATAGTAAAGATACAGCAGTTCGCGGTAAAGCAGTAAAAGACTTAATTAAAAATGCCGATGATCGTCTAAAGGAATTTGAAAAAGAAGAAGACGCAATTAAGAAGTCTGAACAAGACTTTAAGAAAGCAAAAAGTCACGTTGATAACATTGATAATGATGTTAAACGTAAAGAAGTAAAACAATTAGATGATGTATTAAAAGAAAAATATAAGTTACACAGTGATTACGCGAAAGCATATAAAAAGGCTGTAAACTCAGAGAAAACATTATTTAAATATTTAAATCAAAATGACGCGACACAACAAGGTGTTAACGAAAAATCAAAAGCAATAGAACAGAACTATAAAAAGTTAAAAGAAGTATCAGATAAGTATACGAAAGTACTAAATAAGGTTGGTAAAGAAAAGCAAGACGTTGATCAATTTAAATAATTAATATAATACAGATGGTAGGAAACAACTAATACAGTTCCTATTATCTGTATCTTTTTTTATTAAAACAGAACTTTTTCAAATGGTTTAACAGTCCCATTTATTTGTGGTACAATTAGTAAGGATAAAATGAATTTCTATACAATTATGGGAAAGGTATGGTGAATTGAATGGCTCCTAAGTTACAAGCCCAATTCGATGCAGTAAAAGTTTTAAATGATACTCAATCGAAATTTGAAATGGTTCAAATTTTGGACGAGAATGGTAACGTCGTAAATGAAGACTTAGTACCTGATCTTACGGATGAACAATTAGTAGAATTAATGGAAAGAATGGTATGGACTCGTATCCTTGATCAACGTTCTATCTCATTAAACAGACAAGGACGTTTAGGTTTCTATGCACCAACTGCTGGTCAAGAAGCATCACAATTAGCGTCACAATACGCTTTAGAAAAAGAAGATTACATTTTACCGGGATACAGAGATGTTCCTCAAATTATTTGGCATGGTTTACCATTAACTGAAGCTTTCTTATTCTCAAGAGGTCACTTCAAAGGAAATCAATTCCCTGAAGGCGTTAATGCATTGAGCCCACAAATTATTATCGGTGCACAATACATTCAAGCTGCTGGTGTTGCATTTGCACTTAAAAAACGTGGTAAAAATGCAGTTGCAATCACTTACACTGGTGACGGTGGTTCTTCACAAGGTGATTTCTACGAAGGTATTAACTTTGCAGCAGCTTATAAAGCACCTGCAATTTTCGTTATTCAAAACAATAACTATGCAATTTCAACACCAAGAAGCAAGCAAACTGCTGCTGAAACATTAGCTCAAAAAGCAATTGCTGTAGGTATTCCTGGTATCCAAGTTGATGGTATGGATGCGTTAGCTGTATATCAAGCAACTAAAGAAGCACGTGACCGCGCAGTTGCAGGTGAAGGTCCAACATTAATTGAAACTATGACATATCGTTATGGTCCTCATACAATGGCTGGTGACGATCCAACTCGTTACAGAACTTCAGACGAAGATGCTGAATGGGAGAAAAAAGACCCATTAGTACGTTTCCGTAAATTCCTTGAAAACAAAGGTTTATGGAATGAAGACAAAGAAAATGAAGTTATTGAACGTGCAAAAGCTGATATTAAAGCAGCAATTAAAGAGGCTGATAACACTGAAAAACAAACTGTTACTTCTCTAATGGAAATTATGTATGAAGATATGCCTCAAAACTTAGCAGAACAATATGAAATTTACAAAGAGAAGGAGTCGAAGTAAGCCATGGCACAAATGACAATGGTTCAAGCGATTAATGATGCGCTTAAAACTGAACTTAAAAATGACCAAGATGTTTTAATTTTTGGTGAAGACGTTGGTGTTAACGGCGGTGTTTTCCGTGTTACTGAAGGACTACAAAAAGAATTTGGTGAAGATAGAGTATTCGATACACCTTTAGCTGAATCAGGTATTGGTGGTTTAGCGATGGGTCTTGCAGTTGAAGGATTCCGTCCGGTTATGGAAGTACAATTCTTAGGTTTCGTATTCGAAGTATTTGATGCGATTGCTGGACAAATTGCACGTACTCGTTTCCGTTCAGGCGGTACTAAAACTGCACCTGTAACAATTCGTAGCCCATTTGGTGGTGGCGTACACACACCAGAATTACACGCAGATAACTTAGAAGGTATTTTAGCTCAATCTCCAGGTCTAAAGGTTGTTATTCCTTCAGGCCCATACGATGCGAAAGGTTTATTAATTTCTTCAATTAGAAGTAATGACCCAGTCGTATACTTAGAGCATATGAAATTGTATCGTTCATTCCGTGAAGAAGTACCTGAAGAAGAATATACAATTGACATTGGTAAGGCTAATGTGAAAAAAGAAGGTAATGACATTTCAATCATCACATACGGTGCAATGGTTCAAGAATCAATGAAAGCTGCAGAAGAACTTGAAAAAGATGGTTATTCTGTTGAAGTAATAGACTTACGTACTGTTCAACCAATCGATGTTGACACAATTGTAGCTTCAGTTGAAAAAACTGGTCGTGCAGTTGTAGTTCAAGAAGCACAACGTCAAGCTGGTGTTGGTGCAGCAGTTGTAGCTGAATTAAGTGAACGTGCAATCCTTTCATTAGAAGCACCTATTGGAAGAGTTGCAGCAGCAGATACAATTTATCCATTCACTCAAGCTGAAAATGTTTGGTTACCAAACAAAAATGACATCATCGAAAAAGCAAAAGAAACTTTAGAATTTTAATACATTTTAAAAGTTAACGAAGTTAGCGTATTTTAGTCTCATTGATTAAAATGAAATGTTTAATTTACGAAATCTTAGGAGGGCAAAAACGTGGCATTTGAATTTAGATTACCCGATATCGGGGAAGGTATCCACGAAGGTGAAATTGTAAAATGGTTTGTTAAAGCTGGAGATACTATTGAAGAAGACGATGTTTTAGCTGAGGTACAAAACGATAAATCAGTAGTAGAAATCCCATCACCAGTATCTGGTACTGTAGAAGAAGTTATGGTAGAAGAAGGTACAGTAGCTGTAGTTGGTGACGTTATTGTTAAAATCGATGCACCTGATGCAGAAGATATGCAATTTAAAGGTCATGATGATGATTCATCATCTAAAGAAGAACCTGCGAAAGAGGAAGCGCCAGCAGAGCAAGCACCTGTAGCTACTCAAACTGAAGAAGTAGATGAAAACAGAACTGTTAAAGCAATGCCTTCAGTACGTAAATACGCACGTGAAAAAGGTGTTAACATTAAAGCAGTTTCTGGATCTGGTAAAAATGGTCGTATTACAAAAGAAGATGTAGATGCATACTTAAATGGTGGTGCACCAACAGCTTCAAATGAATCAGCTGCTTCAGCTACAAGTGAAGAAGTTGCTGAAACTCCTGCAGCACCTGCAGCAGTAACATTAGAAGGCGACTTCCCAGAAACAACTGAAAAAATCCCTGCTATGCGTAGAGCAATTGCGAAAGCAATGGTTAACTCTAAGCATACTGCACCTCATGTAACATTAATGGATGAAATTGATGTTCAAGCATTATGGGATCACCGTAAGAAATTTAAAGAAATCGCAGCTGAACAAGGTACTAAGTTAACATTCTTACCTTATGTTGTTAAAGCACTTGTTTCTGCATTGAAAAAATACCCAGCACTTAACACTTCATTCAATGAAGAAGCTGGTGAAATCGTTCATAAACATTACTGGAATATCGGTATTGCAGCAGACACTGATAGAGGATTATTAGTACCTGTTGTTAAACATGCTGATCGTAAGTCTATTTTCCAAATTTCAGATGAAATTAATGAATTAGCTGTTAAAGCACGTGATGGTAAATTAACAGCCGATGAAATGAAAGGTGCTACATGCACAATCAGTAATATCGGTTCAGCTGGTGGACAATGGTTCACTCCAGTTATCAATCACCCAGAAGTAGCAATCTTAGGAATTGGCCGTATTGCTCAAAAACCTATCGTTAAAGATGGAGAAATTGTTGCAGCACCAGTATTAGCATTATCATTAAGCTTTGACCACAGACAAATTGATGGTGCAACTGGCCAAAATGCAATGAATCACATTAAACGTTTATTAAATAATCCAGAATTATTATTAATGGAGGGGTAAAACATGGTAGTTGGAGATTTCCCAATTGAAACAGATACTATAGTAATCGGAGCAGGTCCTGGTGGATACGTTGCAGCAATTCGTGCAGCTCAATTAGGACAAAAAGTAACAATCGTTGAGAAAGGTAATCTTGGTGGTGTTTGCTTAAACGTAGGATGTATTCCTTCAAAAGCATTACTACATGCTTCTCACCGTTTTGTTGAAGCACAACATTCTGAAAACTTAGGTGTTATTGCTGAAAGTGTTTCTTTAAACTTCCAAAAAGTTCAAGAATTCAAATCATCAGTTGTTAATAAATTAACTGGTGGTGTTGAAGGCTTACTTAAAGGTAACAAAGTTAACATCGTTAAAGGTGAAGCATATTTCGTAGATAACAATAGCTTACGTGTTATGGACGAAAAGAGCGCACAAACATACAACTTTAAAAATGCAATCATTGCAACAGGTTCAAGACCAATTGAAATTCCTAATTTCAAATTCGGTAAACGTGTTATCGACTCAACAGGTGCTTTAAACTTACAAGAAGTACCAGGTAAATTAGTTGTAGTTGGTGGAGGATACATTGGATCAGAATTAGGTACAGCATTTGCTAACTTTGGTTCAGAAGTAACCATCCTTGAAGGTGCTAAAGATATCTTAGGTGGCTTCGAAAAACAAATGACACAACCTGTTAAAAAAGGTATGAAAGAAAAAGGTGTTGAAATCGTTACTGAAGCTATGGCTAAATCAGCTGAAGAAACAGATAACGGAGTTAAAGTTACTTATGAAGCTAAAGGCGAAGAGAAAACAATCGAAGCTGATTATGTATTAGTAACTGTAGGTCGTCGTCCAAACACAGACGAATTAGGCCTAGAAGAATTAGGTGTTAAATTCGCTGACCGTGGATTATTAGAAGTTGATAAACAAAGCCGTACGTCTATCAGCAATATCTATGCAATTGGTGATATCGTTCCAGGTTTACCACTTGCTCACAAAGCTAGCTATGAAGCTAAAGTTGCTGCTGAAGCAATTGATGGTCAAGCTGCTGAAGTTGATTACATTGGTATGCCAGCAGTATGCTTTACTGAACCAGAATTAGCTACAGTTGGTTATTCAGAAGCGCAAGCTAAAGAAGAAGGTTTAGCAATTAAAGCTTCTAAATTCCCATATGCAGCAAATGGTCGTGCATTATCATTAGATGATACTAACGGATTTGTTAAACTTATTACACTTAAAGAAGATGATACTTTAATCGGTGCTCAAGTAGTTGGTACTGGTGCATCAGATATTATCTCTGAATTAGGTTTAGCAATTGAAGCTGGTATGAATGCTGAAGATATCGCATTAACAATCCATGCACATCCAACATTAGGTGAGATGACTATGGAAGCAGCAGAAAAAGCTATCGGATACCCAATCCATACAATGTAATAACTGATTATCTATAAAGATTCAGTCATTAAAAGCTGTAGCATATGCTACGGCTTTTTTGTTTTAGGTAAAGTAATGTAAGGAAATTGATTTGAGATATCGTTAACATGTGACATGCATGTTATACTAGCGATGCTAACAAAAGAATTGAAATGGAGGGTTCAACAATGGAATATGAGTATCCAATTGATTTAGACTGGAGTAATGAAGAGATGATTTCAGTGATAAATTTCTTTAATCATGTAGAGAAGTATTATGAATCCGGCGTGACGGCAGGCGACTTTATGGATGCATATAAAAGATTTAAAGAAATTGTGCCTGCTAAAGCAGAGGAAAAACAAATTTTTAATACTTTCGAAAAAAGTAGTGGCTATAATAGTTACAAAGCAGTTCAAGATGTAAAAACTCACTCTGAAGAACAAAGAGTAACAGCTAAAAAATAATTCGTTCGAAATTAACACAATTTAATAGGATTTTTTCTTTAAAACTATTGCTAATAAAGCTATATTTTGATACCTTTATCAAGTGTTAAACAAAATGTTTGATAAAAGTAAACTTAATATAGCTTTTTTAGGTGGAAAAATAAATGAACATAGGTAATAAAATTAAAAATCTTAGAAGAATTAAAAATTTAACGCAAGAAGAACTTGCTGAACGTACAGACTTATCGAAAGGCTACATTTCACAAATAGAAAGTGAACATGCCTCACCAAGTATGGAAACTTTCTTAAATATTATAGAGGTGTTAGGAACGACGCCAAGTGAATTTTTTAAAGACAGTGAAAATGAAAAAGTATTATACAAGAAGGAAGAACAAGTTATTTATGATGAGTATGATGAAGGTTATATATTAAATTGGTTAGTTTCAAAGTCAAATGAATATGATATGGAGCCATTAATATTAACTTTAAAGCCTGGAGCATCATATAAAAATTTTAATCCATCAGAGTCTGATACGTTTATTTATTGTATGTCAGGTCAGATAACACTTAATTTAGGCAAAGAGATATATCAAGCACAAGAAGAAGACGTTTTGTATTTTAAAGCACGAGATAATCATCGTTTGTCAAACGAATCAAACAATGAAACACGAATACTTATTGTAGCGACAGCTTCATATTTATAGGGGGGATCTTATTTGGAACCGTTATTATCATTAAAATCAGTTAGTAAAAGCTATGATGATCTTAATATCTTAGATGACATAGATATTGATATTGAATCAGGATACTTTTATACATTATTAGGTCCTTCAGGTTGTGGTAAAACAACAATTTTAAAATTAATTGCAGGGTTTGAATATCCTGACAGTGGTGAAGTGATTTATCAAAACAAACCAATTGGTAATTTACCACCAAATAAACGTAAAGTGAATACAGTCTTTCAAGATTATGCATTATTTCCACACTTAAACGTCTATGATAATATCGCTTTTGGTTTGAAATTAAAAAAATTATCAAAAACCGAAATTGATCAAAAAGTAACTGAGGCATTAAAATTAGTAAAACTTTCAGGTTATGAAAAAAGAAATATTAATGAAATGAGTGGCGGACAAAAGCAACGTGTTGCAATTGCACGTGCTATCGTAAATGAACCAGAAATATTATTGTTAGATGAATCTTTATCCGCATTAGATTTGAAATTGCGTACTGAAATGCAATATGAATTACGAGAATTGCAATCTAGATTAGGTATTACATTTATATTTGTAACACATGATCAAGAAGAAGCGTTAGCATTAAGTGACTTTCTTTTTGTATTAAAAGATGGGAAAATTCAACAATTTGGCACACCAACAGATATATATGACGAACCAGTGAATCGATTTGTAGCTGATTTTATTGGAGAATCTAATATTGTTGAAGGGCGCATGGTTAGAGATTATGTCGTGAATATTTATGGGCAAGATTTCGAATGTGTCGATATGGGTATTCCTGAAAATAAAAAAGTAGAAGTCGTTATTCGACCAGAAGATATATCATTAATCAAAGCTGAAGAAGGATTATTTAAAGCAACTGTTGATTCTATGTTATTTAGAGGGGTCCACTATGAAATATGTTGTATAGACAATAAAGGTTATGAATGGGTAATACAAACGACTAAAAAAGCTGAAGTAGGCAGTGAAGTTGGTCTTTATTTTGATCCTGAAGCCATTCATATTATGGTTCCTGGAGAAACAGAAGAAGAATTTGATAAACGTATTGAAAGCTATGAGGAAGTAGACAATGCGTAATACTAATAAATTTCTCTTAATCCCGTATTTACTATGGATGGTTATATTTATTATTGTACCAGTCGTATTACTCATTTATTTTTCATTTTTAGATATCAATGGACATTTTAGTTTCACGAATTATCAACAAATTTTTACTACAAAATATTTGAAAATGTTTGCATATTCAATTTTATATGCCGCTTTAATAACAATTATTACCTTGGCTATCAGTTATCCAGCTGCCTATTATATTACTCGTTCGAAATTTCAAAATATCTTATTAATGATAATGATTATTCCAACATGGATAAATTTATTGTTAAAGACATATGCTTTTATAGGTTTATTAAGTCATGATGGCGTGATTAATCAATTTTTCCACTTATTTAATTTACCATCATTCAATTTGTTATTTACAACTGGTGCGTTTTTAGTAGTGGCAAGTTACATTTATATTCCATTTATGATTTTACCTATATTTAATAGCATGAAAGCAATTCCTAATAATTTATTGCAGGCCTCAAGTGATTTAGGTGCCAGTCCTTTCTATACTTTTAGAAAAGTAATCATGCCGTTAACAAAAGAAGGTGTTATGACTGGGATTCAAGTAACCTTTATTCCATCACTTTCATTATTTATGATTACAAGATTAATTGCAGGTAATAAAGTCATAAATATAGGTACGGCAATAGAAGAACAATTTTTAACAATTCAAAATTATGGTATGGGATCAACTATAGCTATATTCTTAATTGTATTTATGGCATTCATTTTAATCATTACAAAATCATCTAATGGGAGAGGGTGAATCATATGAAATGGTATGGAAAGCTGTATATCGGGATACTTTTAGCGATTTTATACATCCCAATATTCTTTTTAATGTTCTATTCATTCAATTCGGCTGGTAATATGATTCACTTTGAACATTTTACATTAGAGCATTATCAATCATTATTTCAAAATGATCATTTAATGTCGGTCATTTTTAATACGATAGCTGTAGCACTTTTAGCAGCCTCAATTTCTACAGTTATTGGTACATTTGGTGCCATTGCTATTTATTATTTAAGAAATAAAAAGTTTAAAGTAACTTTACTAACATTGAATAATGTCTTGATGGTATCATCCGACGTTGTCATAGGTGCATCATTCTTAATTATGTTTACAACGATTGGCCATTTTACTGGTCTTGGTTTAGGATTTTGGACAGTTCTAATATCTCATATTGCATTTTGCATACCTATAGTTGTGATTATCGTCTTACCACAACTGTATGAAATGAATAATAATATGTTAAATGCTGCAAGAGATTTAGGAGCGACTGAACCACAATTATTAAGCAACATTATTATTCCTAATATTTTACCTTCTATTATAGGAGGATTCTTTATGGCTTTAACTTATTCACTAGACGATTTCACAGTAAGTTTCTTCGTTACTGGTAATGGCTTTAGTGTGTTATCAGTTGAAGTTTATGCTATGGCGAGAAAAGGAATTAGTATGGAAATTAATGCGATTTCAACATTATTGTTTGCTGTTATTGTATTAGGAATACTAGGATATTATTTGATTCAATACGTGATAAATAAGAAAAAACTAATCAAGCGAGGTGTAAAATAATGAAACGTTTTTTACAACTCATTATAGGTGCATTAGTTGTGGGTATGCTTTGTCTTATTTTAAGTCATTGGTTTAAATCTAAAGAACAAGTGCATACAAATCAAAAAATTTACGTATACAATTGGGGCGAATATATTGATCCAGAGTTAATTAAGAAATTTGAAAAAGAAACTGGCATTCAAGTCGTTTATGAAACTTTCGATTCAAATGAAGCGATGGAAGCCAAAATTCGCAATGGCGGTACACATTATGATGTTGCTTTTCCTAGTGAATATACAGTTCAAAAATTGAAAAGAGATTATTTATTGTTACCAATAGATCATAATAAGGTACCTAATATTAAAAATTTAGATTCAGATTATATGAATATGTCATTTGATAGAGGCAATAAATATTCTTTACCTTATTTCTTTGGAACTGTAGGTATTTTATATAATAAAGAAAAGTATCCAAATGAATCATTTGATAGTTGGAAGTCATTGTATAATCCTAAATTTAAAAACCAAATTTTACTAGTTGACGGTGCTAGAGAGATTATAGGCATGAGTTTGAATAAACTTGGGTATAATCTAAATGACCGTAATTCGCACCATTTAAAAGAAGCAGAGCGAGATTTAACCAAACTAGCACCACAAGTAAGAGGTGTCGTAGGTGATGAAATTACCATGATGCTTCAACAAAATGAAGGTAACATAGCGGTTGTTTGGAGTGGTGTTGCAGCACCTCTAGTGCAAGAAGGGGATAAATATAACTATGTTATTCCTAAAGAAGGATCGAATTTATGGTTCGACAATATGGTAATTCCAAAAACGGCACAAAATAAAGAGGGTGCATATAAATTTATGAATTTTTTATTAGATGCTAAAAATAACAAGCAGAATACAGAATTCGTAGGCTATGCAACGCCAAACAAGGCTGCTCGACAATTGTTGCCTAAAGAGGTTAAAGACGACCATCGTTTCTATCCGACTAAGAAAGAGCAAGAACGCCTTGAAGTTTATAAAGATTTAGGACCTGAAGTTTTAAGTGAATACAATGAAAACTTTTTGAATTTCAAAATGTCATTAAAATAAAATCATAAATAGTAGTTATTTACTGTATATTTAGTTATAATAACGGGATAAGTACTATAAGGAGTTGTAACGAATGACTGGAGAACAATTTACTCAAATTAAACGTCCAGTAAGTAGATTAACTGAAAAAGTTCTAGGTTGGTTATGTTGGGTGATGTTATTAGTGCTTACTGTCATTACTATGTTTATAGCACTTGTTTCATTCAGTAATAACACATCGATTGCTAATCTTGAAAATACATTAAACAATAATGCATTTATCCAGCAATTATTAGCTGGAAATGGCTATAATACAACACAATTTGTAATATGGTTACAAAATGGTATATGGGCTATAATCGTTTACTTTATTGTTTGTTTGTTGATTTCATTTTTAGCTCTCATATCTATGAATATAAGAATCTTGTCAGGTTTCTTATTCTTAATATCAGCAATTGTAACGATTCCTTTAGTTTTACTTATCGTTACTTTAATCATTCCGATATTATTCTTTATTATTGCGATGATGCTATTTATAAGAAAAGATAAGGTTGAAATGGTTGCGCCACAATATTATGAAGAGTATAACGGACCGATTTATGATTATCGTGAACCTGTGTATGAGCGCCCCCAACCGAAAGATGATTATTATGATGTGCCTAAATATGAAAAAGAATTGGATAAATCAAACACTGTATATGATCAAGAACAGGAAAGAGATAAATATGATCAATTTCCTAAACGTGCAGTTGAAAGTGAATATAATCATGATGAGCGCACTGAGGAAGAACCATCAGTATTATCCAGACAGGCTAAATACAAACAAAAAAGTACTGAAGAACTAGGTATTGAAGATGATGGTTATTATGCAGAACCTGAAGTTGATCCAAAAGAATTGAAAGCACAACAAAAGCGAGAAAAAGCTGAAATTAAAGCTAAGAAAAAAGAAAAACGTAAAGCTTATAACCAACGAATGAAAGAACGTAGGAAAAATCAACCTAGCGCAGTTAGTCAACGTCGAATGAATTTTGAAGAGCGACGTCAAATTTACAACAATGATATTTCTGAAGAACGCAATTCAAGTGAAGTTAAGGACAAAAAAGAGCAAGAATAAATATTGATGATACCCAGATTAGTAAGTAGAGGTCTTTTGCTTATTAATCTGGGTTTTTATATGAGGTTAATTATCGATAACGTTTAATTAAAGTGTTTAGGTGTCATAATTTTAAATGACGATTTCTCATTACCATACACCTAAATTATCATCAATCTGAATTCAGATGTTTATTATAAAAATTAGATGAAAAATATGTTAATATACAAGTAATTTAATGTGCGTATATCTATAGGCTCGTAGTATACTTATTAAAATATTAAACAAAGAAAGGATTTTAAGATGAATAGAAAACCTGAATTAATCATGGCTTGGATTGCAAATAGTATTAGTATTATTTATTTATTAGTTATGGGGCTATCCTATTTTTCTTTAAAAAGTGGTAATGCATCACAACGTGAAGAATTAGCGAAGCAATTATCTCAGAACGGTGGCAATGTTTCTTTAGATATGCTTCAGACAACAATGGGTGCATTAGCAATTATTTTATTAATTTCAACACTTTATGGTATATTTGCGACAATTTGTATTAAAGGGCGTAGAAAATTATCGATTATACTTTTTGTTATCGCGATAATTGTAAGTTTGATGGCTCTTAATTTAATTGCAATTGTCTTATGGGTTATCGTGATGATTATGTTGATTTCTAAAAAAGAATCAAAAGAAACTACACATAAGGACGATGAGTATATTTATCATTAATATGTTCATAGCAAAAGAAAAACCATTAAAATGTTAAGTTGTTAATTATTAGATACAACCAGCATTTTAATGGTTTTATTTTTAACTTTGTAGTTCTTGGAATGTTTGAACGATTAAATAGACATTTAAAATACTTAGAATAATAATAAGTGTCCATGAAATGATATTAACCCATGTTTTATTATAGAAAGGTCCCATCAAGTCTTTATTACTAGTAGCCAATTGTAATGGTATTAAACAGAATGGCAGAGCAATACTTAAAAATACTTGAGAGAATACAAGTAGTTGCTCAATTTTAGCTGCATTACCTTTAAAAATGATTAAGCATACGATAACAGGAATGACAGCAAGGGAACGTGTAATTAAACGTCTTAACCAATTTGGTATGTGTAATCTTAAAAATCCTTCCATTACAATTTGTCCTGCTAAAGTACCAGTAATCGTTGAATTTTGACCTGACGCTAATAATGCAACTGCAAATAATGTACTCATGATTGCACCCATTGTTGCACCTAGTACAGGTTCAGTTTTTAAGGCGTGATATAAATCATAGAAACCACCTAAATCGTCAGCGTTTGAGTTGAAAAATAGTGATGCTCCTAACACTAATAATAAGCAATTGACTACAAATGCGATTGATAACTGAATGTTCGAATCTATCGTAGCAAATTTAATCGCTTGGGCCTTTTCTTCATTGTTATGTCTTGAGTATGTTCTAGATTGTACAATTGATGAATGTAAGTACAAATTATGAGGCATAATTGTAGCGCCAATAATACCTAATGCAATATAGAGAATGCCGTTATTTGTAATGATTTCACTATGTGGTATAAATCCATTTAACACAGCGTTCAACTGTGGTGATGAAATATAGACTTCAAATATAAAGATGAATAACACTGTGAAAATTAATGTACCAACAATAGCTTCAATTTTTCTAAAACCATATTTCATTATAAATAGTAGTAAAAATACATCAAGTACAGTTATTAGTGCACCGACGATTAAAGGTATGTTAAATAGGAGATTAAGAGCAATAGCACTACCAATTACCTCAGCAATATCTGTGGCGATAATTGCTAGTTCTGCAATGATCCAAAATATTATAGCAATAGGTCTTGATAAATAATGTCGTGTCATTTGAGCTAAGTCCATACCTGTTGCTATTCCTAATCTCACTGTCATGCTTTGAAGTAACATTGCTGATAAACTTGAAATAAGAATTACGAATAGCAAAGTATAGCCATATTGCGCGCCACCTTGCATTGATGTTATCCAGTTTCCGGGATCCATGTAACCAACAGCGACTAATAACCCAGGTCCAAGAAATGATAAAAATTTCTGTTTATTTGAACTGCGATGATCGAATTTAATTGTATTGTTTATTTCGTCTAAACTTAATTGTTCATTTGTTGAATGTCGTTTATTATTCATTTTGACTCACCTCTACTTCTTATGGACAATATAATAACCTAATAAAATGTTTAGGTCAACCTAAATTTATTTTAATTTTTTTAAAAGCCTGAATTATTATGTTGAACGTTCGATTTAATATTAAGAAAAAAGAGCACGAAATCATGGATGTGATTAAGTGCTCTATTATTTAAACAAAGTTATTTATGCAGAATAAAATGGTAAGAACTGATCGAAGGTTTCTTCTAAAAATGCAATAAATGCTTTGTCACTTTTTAATCTTTTATCTTGTGGTGTGATTGCACGCGCTATAAAGAATTCACTTTTTTTCACATTGATGGCTCTTTGTATCGCTTCTTTTAAATCATCATCCGTTAAATCTTTAATAAATGGTTTATCAGGTTTCATATGATCTAAGCAAACACGATAATCGTCAGGTAATTGTTGAATAGCTTTAAATTTTCTTTCAAAAACTTTTGCACGTGTTGCTTTATCTTTTGCTTCATGCATGATTCCAAACATAACAAACAGTTGATCTTCAAACATACCAATTTGGAAATGAGGTAACATTTTATAGCCTCTTTTGTTTGTTGCAAAAGCAACCCATGTATCTTTAGGAGGATTCACACTTCTTCTAGCATGCTTTGCTACGTGAGGATAAAATGTTTCACCAGTTTGACTTGTAAAGAAGTCACTAAAATATTCTCCTAATTCATGGAGTTGTGGTCGTATGTATTCGTTTAAAGCTTCCATTCGTGCGTCTAAGCCTTCTACGTTGAACGCTTTGAAATCTTTAGGTTTAAATGTATATTTTGTCATAGAGTACCTCCTGTATAGTGTTTTAAAATATTGTAGCATATGTTTTATCAATTGCGGCTTAAGACGCTCTCATTAAAATTAGTATTTTCATTTTTATCATAAGAAGTTATTTTTATAAAATGTTGATGTATAATAAAGATGTTAGGAGATGATGTTATGGCACTTTATGGATTTGCCCAAGGACTTATTCAAGAAGCAGGAATTAGAATTAAACAATTGATGGAGCAAAATTTAACAATTGAAACAAAGTCAAATCCGAATGACCTTGTTACAAATGTAGATAAAGCAACAGAAGATTTCATTTTTGATACAATTTTAGAAACATATCCCAATCATCAAGTATTAGGTGAAGAAGGGCATGGTCATGACATCGATACTTCCAAAGGTACGGTATGGGTTGTTGACCCAATAGACGGTACATTGAATTTTGTTCATCAACAAGAAAATTTCGCAATTTCAATTGGTATTTATATCGATGGTAAACCTTATGCAGGTTTTGTATATGATGTTATGGCTGACGTCTTATATCATGCTAAAGTAGGGGAAGGTGCATATCGTGGTAGCCAACCCTTGAAACCATTGAATGATTCTAATCTAAGACAAAGCATTATTGGGATCAATCCGAACTGGTTAACTAAACCAATTTTAGGAGAAATCTTTAAAGAAATTGTTAATGATTCTAGAAGTGCAAGGGCATATGGTAGTGCAGCGCTTGAAATCGTTTCAGTTGCTACAGGTAATTTAGAAGCATATATGACGCCAAGACTTCAACCATGGGATTTTGCTGGCGGATTGGTTATTTTATATGAAGTAAATGGACAAGCTTCCAATTTACTAGGAGAACCATTAACAATTAGTGGTCCAAATTCAATCTTAGTTGGAAATCGTGGTCTCCATCAAGAAATTAGCAACGATTATTTAGAGCCCCACCATGATGCGTTAATACAATTACATGAACAACGATTTAAAAGAAAATCAAAATAATTACCAAAAGCGTAATATGAAGTCCTAACAATTAGGTAACATATTACGCTTTTATACCTTAAATAATAAAAACACGCGCCAATATAAAACCAGTTAAATGTTCATCATGAACATGTGTGGTCTTAAATCAACGCGTGTTATTGTCGATATAACTTATAGCCAATCGTTTTCTCGATATTTTTTCTTTGTAGTAAATCCAATTCCAAAGGTTGCAACGAGTAATATAAATGTTAAAATCATCATTGGTACATTTGATGCACCAACAGCAAAACTAAATAATACTAAGAAAACAACAGCTAATATAGAAAATACCCAAAAGATATTTTTAGATTTTTTTTGTTTCATCCTATCCCCACCTTTTGCTTATCTTTTCTCAATTATATGATATAATAAAAAAGTTGTAATTAAAAGTGGGATTTTACTTAAGAAAGAAGGAAACTATTTATATGACTAATAAAAGAGAAGATGTCCGCAATATAGCAATTATTGCTCACGTTGACCATGGTAAAACAACTTTAGTAGATGAGTTGTTAAAACAATCTGGTATATTCAGAGAAAATGAACATGTCGATGAACGTGCAATGGACTCTAACGATATCGAAAGAGAGCGTGGAATTACGATTCTAGCCAAAAATACGGCTGTTGATTATAAAGGTACACGTATTAATATTTTGGATACACCAGGACATGCAGACTTTGGTGGAGAAGTAGAACGTATTATGAAAATGGTTGATGGGGTTGTCTTAGTAGTAGATGCGTATGAAGGTACAATGCCTCAAACACGTTTTGTACTTAAAAAAGCGCTAGAACAAAACCTGAAACCTGTTGTTGTTGTTAATAAAATTGATAAACCATCAGCACGTCCAGAGGGTGTTGTAGATGAAGTTTTAGATTTATTTATTGAATTAGAAGCAAACGATGAACAATTAGAATTCCCTGTTGTTTATGCTTCAGCAGTAAATGGAACAGCTAGCTTAGATCCTGAAAAACAAGATGATAATTTACAATCATTATATGAAACAATTATTGATTATGTACCAGCTCCAATTGATAACAGTGATGAGCCATTACAATTCCAAGTAGCATTGTTGGACTACAATGATTATGTTGGACGTATTGGTATTGGTCGTGTATTCAGAGGTAAAATGCGTGTCGGAGATAATGTATCACTAATTAAATTAGACGGTACAGTGAAAAACTTCCGTGTAACTAAAATCTTTGGTTACTTTGGATTAAAACGTTTAGAAATTGAAGAAGCACAAGCTGGAGATTTAATTGCTGTTTCAGGTATGGAAGACATTAATGTTGGTGAAACTGTAACACCACATGACCATCAAGAAGCATTGCCAGTTCTACGTATTGATGAGCCTACTCTTGAAATGACATTTAAAGTTAACAATTCTCCATTTGCTGGCCGTGAAGGTGACTTTGTAACAGCGCGTCAAATTCAAGAACGTTTAAATCAACAATTAGAAACAGATGTATCTTTGAAAGTTTCTAACACAGATTCTCCAGATACATGGGTAGTTGCTGGTCGCGGTGAATTGCATTTATCAATCCTTATTGAAAATATGCGTCGTGAAGGTTATGAATTACAAGTTTCAAAACCACAAGTAATTATTAAAGAAATAGATGGTGTAATGTGTGAACCATTTGAACGTGTGCAATGTGAAGTGCCACAAGAAAATGCAGGTGCTGTTATTGAATCATTAGGTGCACGTAAAGGTGAAATGGTTGATATGACTACAACTGATAATGGACTTACACGTTTAATCTTTAATGTACCGGCTCGTGGTATGATTGGTTATACGACTGAATTTATGTCAATGACAAGAGGTTACGGTATTATTAACCATACATTTGAAGAATTTAGACCACGTATTAAAGCACAAATTGGCGGTCGTCGTAATGGTGCATTAATTTCAATGGATCAAGGTTCTGCAAGTACTTATGCCATTTTGGGACTTGAAGATAGAGGTGTAAACTTCATGGAACCTGGTACTGAAGTTTATGAAGGTATGATTGTTGGTGAACATAATCGTGAAAATGATTTAACTGTTAACATCACTAAAACAAAACATCAAACTAACGTACGTTCTGCAACGAAAGACCAAACACAAACAATGAATAGACCGCGTATTCTAACATTGGAAGAAGCGTTACAATTCATTAATGATGATGAACTTGTTGAGGTTACACCAGAAAGCATACGTTTAAGAAAGAAAATTTTAAACAAAAATGTTCGTGAAAAAGAAGCAAAGCGTATCAAACAAATGATGCAAGAAAACGAATAATTTAACATAATAAAAGAGAAGCTGAGCGATGAAAGTTGCTTAGCTTCTCTTTTGGCATATAATATTTGAAAAAGTGTTTAAATGCTATTATTTCCTGTTACTTTCACATTTTCAAATTTCTAACTTGTTTATTCAGATATTAATCGAGCGGATAGTGTTGCGCACGTTGTTTAGGTGTGTCTAATCGACTTTTACAATCATCACACATAAATGTTCGAATAGGATTGTTTTTAAGTCGTTTAGACTCAGTTGTGCGCTCATCTATAAATACTTTTGCATCACAGATAATGCATTGCACTTGTCTCAAATTAAATCACCTCAATATGAGTTACATGGTTGATTCGATATGAATAACCATCTTCTTGATTGTAAATAAAACTATCTACACCATTATCGCTGTAAAGTCGTTTACCGTCTTTTGCAAATTGGAAAAATAAATAGGGTAATAGATCTATCGGTATATCTAAATGATTATGCTCATTTGATAATCGAATAGTAGTTGCAGAGTCATGTGGTTCGGAATGTTTGAAAAAAGGTGTCATATTAATGACAAATGAACCTTCTAACATGGCACGTTTTTTATATTTTATTTCTGAATTTAAAGTAGGCGGATTAGTTTGTCCTTCTAGGATAGCACGATTCCATTCATGATTATCTTCAAAGTCGATTGGTTTTGAACCATCAAATACACCTTTTTCTAAATCTTCGATGCTAACTTTTCTATCATCGAAAATCCAAGTCGTACTATCTAATGTTATAGGAAACTTTACGGCTCCTTTAATTTGTATCATTTTCCCACTCCCTATCAATGTATATAGCATTATTTTAACACAAATTGCTAACGACACATTTTAAATCTACTTGCTTTTTAATATTTAGTAAGATAAACTTTTAGTAAGACTTGAGAATTTATATAGAGGGGGAGCGTGTCATGGCGAAACAAGCAACAATGAAAAATGCAGCTTTGAAACAATTGACTAAAGATGCTGATGAAATCTTGCATCTGATTAAAGTTCAACTAGATAATTTAACATTACCTTCATGCCCATTATATGAAGAAGTACTAGATACACAAATGTTTGGACTTCAAAAAGAAGTTGATTTTGCTGTTAAATTAGGTTTAGTTGACCGCGAAGATGGCAAACAAATTATGTTACGTCTTGAGAAAGAACTTTCAAAATTACATGAAGCTTTTACACTTGTTTAAGGTTTAATATATAAGCATATTAAAATGGCGTGAGATATCGACAATTGAGCTGCGCCGATTTTATATTTATAGTTTAATTACTGATTAAAGTGGCTGTTATGTTGTCTTCTTGATGACATGTCAGTCACTTTTATTGGGTTTTAGCAATTCACGATATTAAGTAAACAAATATTCTATAAATTACCTCAAGAGACCTGTTAATATTTGTGATTATGACTGTGTCATGTATATAATAAGTAACATGGATTTTTAAAATTAAAGTATAAAACGAAATCATTTGAAGTATAAATTGTAGAATTGGATGACTGAATATATGAAGAATTTTAGAAGTATTTTACGGTATATTGGTAAAACCTCAAAGTTTATTGATTATCCGTTATTAGTTACATATATTGTATTGAGTTTAATTGGATTAGTTATGGTATATAGTGCAAGTATGGTTCCAGCAACTAAAGGCACATTGACTGGTGGTATCGATGTTCCAGGAACGTATTTTTACAACCGACAATTAGCATATGTCATAATGAGTTTTATAATTGTATTTTTTATTGCATTTTTAATGAATGTTAAATTACTGAGTAATATTAAAGTGCAAAAAGGTATGATTATAACTATCGTCTCACTATTATTACTGACGTTAGTAATAGGTAAAGATATTAATGGTTCTAAAAGTTGGATAAACTTAGGATTTATGAACTTACAGGCATCTGAGTTATTAAAAATTGCAATCATATTATATATCCCATTTATGATCAGTAAAAAAATGCCTAGAGTATTAAGTAAACCAAAATTAATTTTAAGTCCTATTGTATTAGCATTAGGTTGTACGTTTTTAGTTTTCCTACAAAAAGACGTAGGGCAAACATTACTAATATTAATTATTTTAGTTGCGATCATTTTTTATTCAGGAATTGGGGTAAACAAAGTCCTAAGATTTGGTATACCAGCAGTGCTAGGATTCTTAGTAGTATTTGTCATTGCATTAATGGCTGGTTGGTTACCAAGTTATTTAACAGCCAGATTTAGTACGCTAACAGATCCATTCCAATTCGAATCAGGAACTGGATACCATATTTCCAATTCATTGCTTGCGATAGGTAACGGTGGCGTATTTGGAAAAGGATTAGGAAATAGTGCAATGAAATTGGGCTATTTACCAGAACCACATACAGATTTTATTTTTGCAATTATTTGCGAAGAATTAGGTTTAATCGGAGGATTGCTAGTTATTACTTTAGAGTTCTTTATTGTATATCGTGCCTTCCAGTTTGCAAATAAAACATCATCATATTTTTATAAACTTGTGTGTGTTGGGATTGCCACATACTTTGGAAGTCAAACGTTTGTAAACATTGGCGGTATTTCGGCAACAATTCCATTAACTGGTGTGCCATTGCCATTTATCAGCTTTGGTGGATCATCAATGATTAGTTTAAGTATTGCTATGGGATTACTTCTGATTGTAGGTAAACAAATCAAAGTAGACCAGCAACGAAAGAAACAACAACAAAAAGTTGATATAAGAAGACAATTTAATTAAAAAAATACTAGCCAATATTTAGTACGAGATGACTTCTGTCATTAAGCAATGCTAAACATTGGCTATTTGTATACTCTTTGTCAAATTGGACTGATGAGTTCAATAACGGAAGTTAGGCAACCAAACAACGCTTAACTTCCTTTTTGTTTTGATATTACGAGATTACTCATGATTATCAAATTTTATAAACAAAACAACGTATAATTATAACTAAATTTTATGACTAAAAATTACTAAATGTGGTGGCGAAATTAGAATCATGATGATAAGATAAAGTTATCGCTATTGATAATAAATGTTGATGTTTTGCAATTTTATTTTTAATTTTTTAGAGTTGTAGAAATCGAAAATGTTTCACAACAAAAACGTGAACTACCTGTTGTTGCATAGTCATTTTTGAAATTATTATTTCTGAAGCGGAGGTTTTAATTGTCTCAAGAATGTTAAATTTTGAAAATTTGAAACATAACTATAGCAAAACAGAGCGCTTTAAGATAAAATTTTATTATCTAATTAGTTAGAAAATTCTAATAGTTTGAGGAGTGTATCGCTATTGAAACAAATAAAAAAGTTACTTGTTGCTAACCGTGGAGAAATTGCAATTCGTATATTCAGAGCGGCGGCAGAATTAGACATCAGCACAGTTGCAATTTATTCGAATGAAGACAAAAGTTCATTACATAGATATAAAGCAGATGAATCCTATTTAGTTGGAAGTGATTTAGGTCCTGCTGAAAGTTATTTAAATATTGAGCGTATCATTGATGTAGCAAAACAAGCGAATGTGGATGCGATTCATCCTGGCTATGGATTTTTAAGTGAAAATGAACAATTTGCGCGTCGTTGTGCAGAAGAAGGAATTAAATTTATTGGTCCTCATTTAGAACATTTAGATATGTTTGGAGATAAAGTTAAAGCTCGTACAACGGCTATCAAGGCAGATTTACCAGTTATTCCTGGTACAGACGGTCCAATTAAATCATATGAATTAGCAAAAGAATTTGCAGAAGAAGCTGGTTTCCCGCTAATGATTAAAGCCACAAGTGGTGGCGGCGGTAAAGGTATGAGAATCGTTCGTGAAGAAAGTGAATTAGAAGATGCTTTCCATAGAGCAAAATCAGAAGCTGAAAAATCATTTGGTAATAGTGAAGTTTACATAGAAAGATACATTGATAATCCAAAGCATATTGAAGTACAAGTTATAGGTGACGAACATGGAAATATCGTACACTTATTTGAACGTGATTGTTCAGTACAACGTCGTCATCAAAAAGTTGTAGAAGTTGCACCATCAGTTGGATTATCACCAACATTACGTCAACGTATTTGTGATGCTGCAATTCAATTGATGGAAAATATTAAATATGTCAATGCAGGTACTGTTGAATTTCTAGTATCTGGTGACGAATTCTTCTTTATAGAAGTTAACCCTCGTGTACAAGTTGAGCATACAATTACAGAGATGGTAACAGGAATTGATATTGTTAAGACACAAATTTTAGTTGCAGCAGGTGCCGATTTATTTGGTGAAGAAATTAATATGCCGCAACAAAAAGATATTACAACATTGGGCTATGCCATCCAATGTCGTATTACAACAGAAGATCCGTTAAATGATTTCATGCCGGATACTGGAACAATCATTGCTTATCGTTCAAGCGGTGGCTTTGGTGTACGTCTCGATGCTGGAGATGGTTTCCAAGGTGCTGAGATATCACCTTATTATGATTCATTACTCGTAAAATTATCTACACACGCGATATCATTTAAACAAGCAGAAGAAAAAATGGTACGTTCATTACGAGAAATGCGTATTCGTGGTGTTAAAACTAATATTCCATTCTTAATTAATGTAATGAAGAATAAAAAGTTCACAAGTGGTGATTACACAACTAAATTTATTGAAGAAACACCAGAACTTTTTGACATTCAGCCGTCTCTAGATAGAGGTACTAAAACATTAGAATATATAGGTAATGTAACAATTAATGGTTTCCCAAATGTTGAGAAACGTCCGAAACCAGACTATGAATTAGCATCAATTCCAACTGTATCTTCAAGTAAAATCGCTTCATTTAGTGGTACGAAACAATTGCTTGATGAAGTAGGTCCAAAAGGTGTAGCTGAATGGGTTAAAAAGCAGGATGATGTCTTACTAACAGATACAACCTTTAGAGATGCACACCAATCATTATTAGCTACACGAGTTAGAACTAAGGATATGATTAATATCGCATCCAAAACAGCGGACGTATTTAAAGATGGTTTCTCACTTGAAATGTGGGGCGGTGCTACATTTGATGTGGCATATAATTTCTTGAAGGAAAACCCATGGGAACGACTTGAACGTCTACGTAAAGCTATTCCAAATGTATTATTCCAAATGTTGTTACGTGCTTCAAACGCAGTTGGTTATAAAAACTATCCTGATAATGTTATTCATAAATTCGTACAAGAAAGTGCTAAAGCAGGCATAGATGTCTTTAGAATTTTCGATTCTTTAAACTGGGTAGATCAAATGAAAGTTGCCAATGAAGCAGTACAAGAAGCGGGCAAAATCTCTGAAGGTACTATTTGTTATACAGGTGACATTTTAAATCCTGAGCGATCAAACATTTATACTTTAGAGTATTATGTCAAACTAGCTAAAGAGTTAGAACGTGAAGGTTTCCATATTTTAGCGATTAAAGATATGGCAGGCTTATTAAAACCTAAAGCCGCTTACGAATTGATTGGTGAGTTAAAATCAGCTGTAGATTTACCAATTCATCTTCACACTCATGATACAAGTGGTAATGGTTTATTAACATACAAACAAGCAATAGATGCTGGTGTCGATATCATTGATACTGCTGTTGCTTCAATGAGTGGTTTAACAAGTCAGCCAAGCGCCAATTCGTTATATTATGCATTAAATGGCTTCCCACGCCACCTTAGAACTGATATTGAAGGTATGGAGTCACTTAGTCATTATTGGTCAACTGTACGTACTTATTATTCAGACTTTGAAAGTGATATCAAATCACCGAATACTGAAATTTATCAACATGAAATGCCTGGTGGACAGTATTCGAATTTAAGTCAACAAGCTAAAAGTTTAGGTTTAGGCGAAAGATTTGATGAAGTCAAAGATATGTATCGCAGAGTGAATTTCTTATTTGGTGATATCGTAAAAGTAACGCCATCGTCTAAAGTAGTTGGTGATATGGCACTTTATATGGTACAAAATGATCTTGATGAACAATCCGTGATTACAGATGGCTATAAATTAGATTTCCCAGAATCAGTAGTGTCGTTCTTCAAAGGTGAAATAGGACAACCTGTAAATGGTTTTAATAAAGATTTACAAGCGGTTATTTTAAAAGGCCAAGAAGCACTAACAGCTCGTCCAGGTGAATATCTAGAGCCAGTTGATTTTGAAAAAGTCCGTGAGTTGCTTGAAGAAGAGCAACAAGGTCCTGTTACGGAGCAAGATATTATTAGTTATGTATTATATCCAAAGGTATATGAACAATATATTCAAACTAGAAATCAATACGGAAACTTATCGTTACTTGATACGCCTACATTCTTCTTTGGAATGCGTAATGGTGAAACAGTAGAAATCGAAATCGATAAGGGTAAACGATTAATTATTAAACTAGAAACGATTAGTGAACCAGATGAAAATGGTAATAGAACGATTTACTATGCGATGAATGGTCAAGCGAGACGTATTTACATTAAAGATGAGAATGTGCATACAAATGCGAACGTTAAGCCAAAAGCAGATAAGAGTAATCCAAGTCATATCGGTGCGCAAATGCCAGGTTCAGTAACTGAAGTCAAGGTTAGTGTAGGTGAATCTGTGAAAGCTAACCAGCCGTTGCTAATTACTGAAGCTATGAAAATGGAAACAACAATTCAAGCACCATTTGACGGTGTGATTAAACAAGTAACTGTAAATAATGGTGACACAATAGCGACAGGCGATTTATTAATCGAAATTGAAAAAGCAACTGACTAAAATGATTAAAATAAAACGAGATTACACAACAATTGACGTGTAATCTCGTTTTTACATGGCTTAGGTTTAATTTTAAATATTGATATAAAAAACCGTAATTTTAATGGGCGTGCCATTAAAATTACGGTTTGCTTTTTTGTTATTGCTTGTCACTTCTTACTGATCGTAACATTAGCATGATAAAGTATGTTGTCATACCAAATAAATAAGTGATAAATAATGCATGGAAAAGTGCGATTATCAGGTTAACATTTGTCATAATAGATAATGCACCTGTGATAACTTGTAATATAACAAGTATAAATGCAGCTGTATAACCATAATGAACAGTACGGTTATTTGGATAATTTTTAACAGCGTGAATATAAGTAATCATAATAATCGTAAACACTATAAAAGCCATGATACGATGCGTGAGTTGAACCCAATCTTGTTCTGAATGTGGTACAAGATCGTGGAATGGCAATGGCCAACCACCATATGCTAAACTTGCATCCGCATGTCTCACTAGTGCACCAGTATAAACACCACAATAAATGATGATTGCCATTAACCATGTTAAACGTCTTAATGGCTTTTTGATATATAATTCGTCAGCTTCATATTTTTGATCTATAGAGAAAATAATCAATGTTATTAAAAATACAGATGAGAAACTGATTAATGATATACCAAAGTGCAATGCTAAAACGTAATCGTTTTGTTGCCAAATAACAGCAGCAGCTCCGATTAATGCTTGCAATAATAAGAATCCAACACTAATGATTGATAAAGGTTTAATTTCTTTAATATAGCCTATATGTTTCCATGCAGTGATAACTAACCATAAGACCATTAATAAAGACAAAGCTGAAACGGCTCTATGACTTAACTCAATAATCGTATCAATAGGAAAGAATTCTGGAATCAACGCACCATGACATAGTGGCCAAGAAGAACCACAACCATCAGCTGATCCGGTTTTGGTAACTAAGGCTCCACCAAGTTGTACAAATGTCATCATTAACGTTGCTACGACACCTAACCATTTTAAATTCTTTTTGCCAAACAATTTATACACCCCATCATAAAAAAACGCATCACTGAGAATTAGAATTAATAGCCGGATTTGAGATGATACTATAAATTGACCTGATTGTAGGATATGAAAAGATGGGATCCAACGCAGGAAATATGATTTAATTTTACAAGTATTGTATGTGGACGACATAAAAAGAACTTAATCGTAATGATTTTTTTATTGGGATAATTATGTAATCCACGTTTACTCAAATTTGAAGCTTAAATATTAATCTCTTTTAGATGCATGATTCTACTTATTAAAATTTTCTAACATATACATTATAGCAATAAATTAAATGTTATTTGTGTCACAAAATTGACATTTTCTCTTGTCGTTAATTTGTCACAATTTAATTTTATTAAACCTAGTCTTTTTATGCAATCTAAGATATCATAATCTTATATGAACAAATTTAAGGAGGGGGATTATGAGCAAAGAGCATACTTTGTCACAAAATATTAGCAGAGTTAACTTCAAAGAATTGCAACAGATAATTAAAATGGGACTTGTTCAAGGTAACTTAATTCCGGCTTTTGCGGGCGCATGGCTAGCAGTTGTAATGACAAATCATTCCTTCTTATCATCAATACCTCAAATTTTATTAATGCTATTTGGATCTACTTTAATTATGGGTGGCGCATGTGCGTTAAATAATTATTACGACCAAGATATTGATCGTATTATGCCTAGTAAACAAAATAGACCAACTGTAAATAATAGAATTACAGATCAAAATTTATTACTATTAAGTTTTGGTATGATGTTAGTTGGAGAAATTTGTTTGTTTTTATTGAATATACCATCAGGCGTACTTGGTCTTATGGGGATTGTAGGTTATGTGTCTTATTACTCAATATGGTCTAAAAGACATACAACATGGAACACAGTCATTGGGAGTTTTCCTGGAGCAGTACCACCACTAATTGGATGGGTTGCAATTGAAGGACAAATTAGTTTAACAGCGATTGCGCTGTTTTTAGTTGTATTTTGTTGGCAACCAATTCATTTTTATGCCTTAGCTATTAAACGTAAAGATGAATATGCACTTGCAAATATTCCAATGTTACCATCAGTTAAGGGCTTTAAACGTACACGTGTCAGTATGTTTATCTGGTTGATTATTTTATTGCCAGTACCTTTATTACTAATAAATTTAGGTGTCGTATTCGTAGTGTTAGCTACATTATTAAATTTAGGATGGATTGCATTAGGTTTAACAACATTTAAGAAAAATTCAGATCAAACAAAATGGGCAACACAAATGTTTATATATTCACTAAATTATTTAGTGATCTTTTTCGTGTTAGCTGTGATTGTTTCATTACTTACTTTGATCTAGATTAATTAAGTTAGGATGAAAAATATGGGCGTTCCAATTTTACCAACGATTAGTACGACATGTATTGTCATTAGTGCAATTTTAATTGCCATTGGTTGGAGACTTATTTGGAAAAGGGAAATAAATAAACACAAAAATGTTATGTTAGCTGCAGCTGTTTTTGCTTTAACTTTTTTCTTAATCTATGCAAGTAGAACGATTTTTATCGGTAATACAGCATTTGGCGGACCAGCATCAATTAAGAAATATTATACGATTTTCTTATTTTTCCACATTAATTTAGCAACAATTGGTGGTATTCTAGGCCTAGTTCAAATTATTACTGCATTTAAAGATAAATATAATGTACACCGCAAATTCGGGCCATTCGCTTCAGTTATATGGTTCTGTACTGCAATTACAGGTGTAGCAGTTTACTTATTATTATATGTATTATATCCAGGTGGAGAAACGACATCACTGATTAAAGCAACATTTGGTCATTAATATGCTTATACAAATGATACTAATCTGATAAGGCAATTTGTTTTATCAGGTTTTTTGATGAAGAATAGTCGGACAGTTGATGGTATTCATTTGATACCTTAACTGTCCATTTTTTTATACATATTTTAATCTTAATAATGAAATTCAACCTGAAAACATAAAGATAGGTTATGATATAGAGTGTAGGGAAAATCTTTATGACGTTAAAATTATGCCTGAAGATGATTTTGTTTTATCGAAACGACACAGTTATGTCAGTGTTGAAAATTTGCTAATTAATGTGTTGTTTTTTACAATAGTATTAATACTTTTTAGGTGGTTGATTGATGAAAAAGTTAATTATAAGAGTCGTCGGTGTATTATTTTTAGTTGGATTTTTAATATATCTTTTTTATTCACCGAGATTAAAATTTGATGTATTAGAGAACCCGAATAAAGGTAATAAAGTAAATAGATCTGAACAGGTGAATAAATCAAATAACCATGCTGAAAATCCAAAGCCTAAAGAAGGTGTTGGTACATGGGTAGGTAAAGATATTAAAGTGCTTACTTCTAAATTTGGACAAGCAGATCGTGTCTACCCTTTTAGAGATGGTTACAAAAATTATGTGTTTAAAGACAAAAACAGTTATTACATTGTTTCAACTAAACGTGAAGAGATCGTTTCAGTGTATGCTACAGGTGAGAAAGTCAATGTTAGTCCGTTAAAAATAGGACAACATTCTGCAGAAATTTTTAATCATACAAGTATTAATCCAGAACCGTCCTTTAAAGTTGATGGTAAAAAATATGAATTTGAACTTTCAGATGAAGATTTAAAAACACAAACACTGATTAAATATGGCGACATATATGCACAAGTGTATTCTGATCAACAATCGAAAAAGGTGCTAAGTGTACGATTTTTAACAAAAGAAATGTTAGCAGATATTGAACCTTATCAATTAAATTCTAATTCTACGTCAGAAGAGCATAATAAGCGTCCAGTTGAGCAAAATCCAAATCAATTAATTTCTCTTTATGAAGTAACGAATGAAATGAGAAAATTAAAAGGATTAAAACCATTGAAAATCAATAGCGATTTAGCACATATTGCATCTAATAACTTATATGAAGCGACCTCTAATGGTTCTGATAGTGTTGAATTTACAGAGGACGCATTAAGAGGGCAATTAGATAAAAATCACGTTACTTATAAAACAACTGCTCAAAATGTTGGTTATGCGTTTAATGATGTACCAACATTAATCCATAGTTGGATGAATTCAGATATACATCGATCTCGTCTATTAAATTCAAAATACGATGAGATGGGTGGAGATGTAATGAGAGATTATTATTCACTAATTTTCTTAGAAAAATAACAATGAGGGGTATTTATGATTAATGAAGCTTCACTAGCGATATTAGATGATATTGATGAACTAGCTGATATGATAGTTGCATCAGATATTTATGCATCATTTGAGCAAGCTAAACAGGCGCTCGAAAACAATGACGAAGCACATTTACTTTATCAATCATTTTTAAAATCAAAAGAGAAATATGATGAAGTAATGCGATTCGGGAAATATCATCCTGATTATAAGAAAGTTATGTTAGAGACAAGACAACGCAAAAGAGCATATGAGATGCTTGACGTTGTGATGCATTACAAAGCTAGGGAAATGGCACTTCAACATTTAATAGATGAAGTTGTTACGAAAATTGCGTACGCTGTTTCAGAACATGTCAAAATAGAAACAGGTAATCCATTCTTTCAAACATCACATAGTGGTTGTGCGACGGGCGGATCCTGTAATTGTTCATTATAAAAAACATCGAGTCAGAAAAAGGTGGTTATTGAAACCACTAACTAGCATCTGACTCGATGTTTTTATTTATTCGGGATTGTTTGTTTGAATTGTTGTGCTAAATCTGGTCGATCTGTCACAATCGTGTGTGCACCTTTTTGGTATAAATCATTCATCAGATCTATACTATTTACGCCATAATAGCCTGGAATGATATTCATATCATTTAACCATTTGATAAAACGAGATGAAGTCAAATCAATGCCTTTAAAATGAGTAGGCATTTGGAACGTTTGTGCTAATGGTTGGTAGTACCTACCACCTAATAAATGATATTTTAAAAATGCTTCTGTAACTTCCTGTTGGCTAGCACCAATTGCGACGGATCCTTGTGCAATTTTATTAAAACGAACGATTTGTTCTTTATAAAAACTTGTCACAAGAACGCGGTCAAATGCTTGATTTTCTGCAATTGTATCAAACATAATTTGTGGTGCGATTGAGCCTTCATAGGATTCAGGAGCATCTTTTAAGTCTACGTTTATATACATATCAGGATATTGCTTCAGCAACTCATCGAAGGTTAGTATAGCTGTGTGTGCATGACCACGATATGGTGTTAGTCCATTGATATCTTTGAAGTGATAAGCTGCGTCTAATTTCTTTAATTCTGCTAATGTATGGGCACTAACTTTTCCAGAGCCGTTCGTCGTTCTATCAACAGTTGCGTCATGAAAAACGATAAGCTGTTGATCTTTTGTGAGTCTCACATCTGTTTCAAAGCCATCAACGCCTAATTGTTTAGCATAGTCAAATGCAAGTTGCGTTTGCTCTGGTCTTAAAGCCATACCACCGCGATGCGCAAATATATATGGTGCATTGCCTTTGAAAAAAGCAGGGATGGTTTGCTTTTTAGTAATCACTTTATTTTTATTGATCATTAATAGACTACTTAAAAATCCAGCACCGACTAGTACCGCATTTAAAATGTTTCTGTTTACTTTTTTCATAGAAAATTCCTCCTCGTTTACTTTTATAGCTTATCAAAATCATAGTTCTGACTACAGCGAAATGTGTGGTTAATCATATAGTGATGCTCTTGAGAATTGAATTAATATAATGATGTTTAATATAATCTAAATACATTTATCGAGCAATTACATAAGACATAATTAAGGTAGCTTAATATTTTAAAATTAATAAAGACATGATATGATTAATGCTGAAAATAAATGGAGTGAGGTTTAAATGAATTTAATCCCAAGAACTAGTATTGTAGTTTATTTAAAACATATGAAACATGAACGACAAATCCGAAAATATGGACATATCGTTCATTCAAATAGAGATCGTAAATTTGTAATTATGTATGTGAATGAGCAGGATGTTGATCAAATTGTACATAAACTAATGCAACTTAAATACGTTAGACACATTGATGGCTCACCATATAAATACTTAAAGAAAACTTACGAAAAAGAGAAACACGAAATATATAATTAATATTATTGAAGTTCTGGTATCCATTTTTGGAGCCTTAACACACTAATTAAATAATTATAATATAACGATAAATCATGAAATGCTTGAGGGGGCTGTACATCGATACCTAAAATAGGTATGTCGAATTTTTCAGCACAATCATTAATCATTTGAAACTTTTTATTTGAATCTGGATATGGATATTTAATAGCGTTTATCATGATATAAAATGCTTGGAAATGATTGCCAGTTGTAGGGTTCATAATGATTGCTACAGATGACTTTTTATTTTCAGCTTGTGGTGAATGAAAATAGATAATTTTATCAATACGTTGATGGTTATATTCAATCATCGTCATGAATTCGAACAAATCTGTTAGACCTTCACCAAGTGTAATAAATGTTTGTTTCATTGGTTTATCATTCTCCTTTTTCTCAATAAATTATATTAAATAACTAAATGAATTGGAAGTGTGAACAACATGCGCGTTATTGCAGGTAAACATAAAAGTAAAGCTTTAGAAAGTATGGAAGGCCGTAATACGAGACCAACTATGGATAAAGTTAAAGAAGGTATCTTTAATAGTTTATATGATGTGTCAGGTATAGGTTTAGATTTATTTGCAGGAAGCGGGGCGCTTGGAATAGAAGCACTCTCTCGAGGTATGGATAAGGTAATCTTTGTTGATCAAAATTTTAAAGCTGTAAAAGTTATTAAATCAAATCTTGCGAATTTGGATTTAGAGGCACAATCTGAAGTTTATAAAAATAATGCAGATAGAGCTTTAAAAGCATTGTCAAAACGTGATATTCAATTTGATGTCATTTTCTTAGATCCACCTTATAATAAAGGTCTCATTGATAAAGCTTTAAAACTAATTTCAGAGTTTAATTTATTGAAAGAAAATGGTATCATCGTTTGTGAATTTAGCAATCATGAAGAAATAGATTATCAACCGTTTAATATGATTAAACGTTACCATTATGGGTTGACAGACACATTGTTATTAGAAAAGGGAGAATAGCATGGAACATACAATAGCGGTCATTCCGGGTAGTTTTGACCCCATTACTTATGGTCATTTAGACATTATTGAGAGAAGTACAGATAGATTTGATGAAATTCATGTCTGTGTTCTTAAAAATAGTAAAAAAGAAGGTACGTTTAGTTTAGAAGAGCGTATGGATTTAATTGAACAATCTGTTAAACATTTACCTAATGTCAAGGTTCATCAATTTAGTGGTTTACTAGTCGATTATTGTGAACAAGTAGGAGCTAAAACAATCATACGTGGTTTAAGAGCAGTCAGTGATTTTGAATATGAATTACGCTTAACTTCAATGAATAAAAAGTTGAACAATGAAATTGAAACGTTATATATGATGTCTAGTACTAATTATTCATTTATAAGTTCAAGTATTGTTAAAGAAGTTGCAGCTTATCGAGCAGATATTTCTGAATTCGTTCCACCTTATGTTGAAAAGGCATTGAAGAAGAAATTTAAGTAATAAAAATAACAGTATTTTAGGTTTATCATGGTTTACAATCCTAAAATACTGTTTTCATTTGTTAACGATATTGCTGTATGACAGGCGTGTTGAAATCTGTTTGTTGTTGCCCGCTTATTGCATTGTATATGTGTGTTGCTTTGATTTCATTTGTGAAGTAATGTGCATTGCTTTTGTTAATATTGGTTATATATTGTCTTTCTGGGAACGCTGTTTTTAAATGCTTTAAATATTGTCTGCCACGGTCGTTCATCGCTAATACTTTAACTGCGTGAATGTTTCTCGTAACATCTGTAGGTTTAATGTTTAATAATACATTCATTAACAGTCTTTGGATATGCGTATATGTATAACGCTTTGTTTTTAGTAATTTTACAAAATGATGAAAATCAGTTGCTTCATAAATGTTAGATTTCAAACGATTTTCAAAACCTTCAGTAACAGTATAAATATTTTTTAATGAATCTGTAGTCATAGCTATGATTTGATATTTCAAATATGGAAATATTTGATTTAATGTTATATGAGGTGTTACGTACAAGTGTTGAATATCTTTAGGTACCACATGATGCCAATGATCATCTTGACTAATGATTGATGTTCTAATAGATGTACCACTTGCAAACTGATGGTGTTGAATTAATGAATCATGATGTTGAGCATTTTCTCGTTTGATAGAAATTGCATTGATGTTTTTAGCATTTTTAGCAATTGCTTTCAGATAACTAATACCAAGTATGTTGTTAGGACTTGCTAGTGCTTCATGATGCTCTAATAATTCGCTAATGATACGAGGGTAGCTTTTACCTTCTTTTACTTTTTGTGAAAAGGATTCAGATTGTTCAATTTCATTAATGCTGTGTGCTAATTGCTTTAATGTTTTGATATCATTATTTTCACTACCAAATGCAATTGTATCGACACTCATATAATCTGCGACTTTAACTGCTAGTTCGGCAAAATGATCGCCAGATGATAAACTGGCAGTTGCTGGTAGTTCGATAACTAAATCAGCTGTTGATAATGCCATTTTTGCACGAGTAAACTTATTATAGATTGCTGGTTCGCCACGCATGACAAAGTTACCACTCATTATTGCAATAGTAACGTCAGCATTTGTAAGTTTTTTAGATTGATTAATATGATATTGATGCCCATTATGAAAGGGATTATATTCTGTGATTAAGCCAACGCTTTTCATTTGCAATTCGTCCTTTCGGTATTCATTATTAATATTGTAACAGAACATGATATGTTAAGAAAAAATCTTGACAACTTGTTCTTAGAAAGTTAAAATAAATTTTGTGCTTGTTAGAGGTGAAGCCATATGAAATGGTCAATTACGCAATTAAGGAAATATCAAGGTAAGCCATTTGAATTTGATCAAACGGTGAGTTTTGACAATTTAAAAGAATCATTAGATTTAATTGATTTATCTCCAATTACAATCCAAGGTCAGTTAACCATTAAGTCAACAGAAGTCGTTGCGAATATTCACATTACTGGAACGTATACAATGCCTTGTGCACGTACTCTTGTACCAGTTAAAGTCCCACTAGATGTAACTACTACAGAAGTATTTGATTTAGAAGGGTACAATCAGTATAACGATGATCAAGATGATGTAGATGAACACTATCACATTATTAAAGATGGTATGGTTAATCTTCAGGATATTGTCGAGGATATAGTTATTATTGAGAAACCAATGAGAGCTTATTCAGAGCAAAGTGACCAAATGTTGACAGTAGGTAATGGTTGGGAAGTAATCGATGAGGATCAATTAGATGAGCTTGCTAAACAGCAAGAACAAGATGATTCAGAATCACGACAAGTTGATCCAAGGCTTCAAAAATTACAACAATTATATGATAAAGAGCAATAAGTAGTTTAATTAATGATATAATGTTGTTAATTAAACTAACATTTAGTATTTTTCGTTTATAATCTAAGGAGGATATATCATGGCAGTACCAAAAAGAAGAACTTCTAAAACTAGAAAAAACAAACGTCGTACGCATTTCAAAATTTCAGTACCAGGTATGACTGAATGCCCAAACTGTGGCGAATACAAATTATCACACCGTGTATGTAAAAACTGTGGTTCTTACAATGGCGAAGAAGTAGCAGCTAAATAATTTTAGTTACTCAATATAAAAAGTCCCGCTTAAAATGATTGTTTTAAGTGGGACTTTTTATAGTGCAAAAAATAATTGGCGAACGAGGTAACAGGATACCTCATCCGCCAATTAAAATTTGTTAATTTAATAATTAAATATAAAGACGATTAATTAGTTTTTACGTTTTCTAGGTAATACGAATGCAACGATGCTACTTAAAGCTAATAATGCCATTAATGGTAATGTCATATCTTTATTTGATTCTTCACCAGTTTGTGGTAATGATTTTGCTTTATTTTCTTGTGTGTTTTTATTGTTTTGGCTTTGAGTGTGTCCATCATTTGTGTTTTTAATGTTTGCTTTTTGTAATGGAGCACTATCTTTTGCTTCGCTAGAACCTGCTGAAGTTTGAACAACATCTTTTGTTGTTTTTGATGAAGCAGTTGTTGGTTTTACAACATTTTGAGTCGTAGATACTACCTTAGTTGGAGTTGTACTACTTGATTCTACTTCACCTTTAGCTGGTTTTGTAGCAGGCGTTTTGTCTTTACCTGACTCACTAGATGCGTCATTTTCTTTTTCAACACTTGGTAATTGTTTATTGTCATCTTTTTGGCTGTCTTGTTTTTGTGATTCTTTTTCAACAGGTGATGGTGTTGGTTTGCTAGGCGTAGCTGGAGTAGCTTCCTTCTTAGCTGAGTTATCTTGTTGTTCTTTTTTGTTAGATTTATCGGTATTGGCTTTTGTAAATGCTTCTTTATCAACGATTCTGACATGGTATTGTCCATCATAATCAATCGTTTTTACGTGAACTTTAACGATAGCATCATATAGAGTTTTACCTTCAACATATGGGAAAATAATTGTTCTAGTATTATTTTTAGCATCTTTGCTTATAGTTCTAACACGTTGACCTTCAACCATGAAATCTTTCCAGTAATCGTCATTAGTAGTTTCCATGACCATATATTTTTTGCCGTTAAGCATACCTGTTTTAATAGGGTGTTTAACAAAAGTATCCATCATAGATTCGTTATTCTCAACACTTTCATAAACAACATATTTTGTATCTTGTAAATCAGTCATTTTTTCATTTGTTGGTTGTACATTTTGGAATTCAGTAATAGCTGATTTCACTTGCTCATCTAAAGCTTTCTTTGTATCCTCTAATTTCTTCTTGTACTCAGCCTTTAATTTTTCAGGAAGTTTATCTTGAATTTTATTTAATTCATAAACTTGTCTTTCTAGTGTTTTCGCTTTTTTATATGGCGCTAATAATTTTTCAGCTTTATAATCTTCTTCAGTTTTGAATTTATCTGCACTGTTATAAATTGGTTGTGCGAATTCCATTAATGTGTAATCGTATTTTTCTTCTTTGTTATTGAAGTGTGTTGAACTAACAATTTTAACAGCTTTTGTTCCATTTGATATAGAGAAGCGAATGTAAGCATAATCTTTAACAGTATCGTATGATACTAATTTAATTGGCAACTTTTTGTCACCTTCATAAACTTCAAATTTTCTCCAAAATTGACCTGATTGTAATCCTAATTCAATTTCTGGTTTTGAATCAGTGAAAATAACTCTAGCAGGTTTAACAGAACTTGCATAATGATAAAACTGTTGAGTTCCATCTTTCTTTTTCATTTCAAAATCAATTGGACGAGAGTTTGGTGCGCTATGATCTTTGTCTTTTATTTCAGGGTTTTTAATCGCTTCTCTAAGTTCCTGATTCAAAATAGGATATGTATTGTTAGTGGCTTTTGCTGCTGGTTTAACTTCTTTTGTTTCCTTAGGGGCTTTAACTTCTTTAACTTCTTTAGCTTCTTTTGTTTCAGAAGTAGGGGCCTCAACTTCTTTATTAGATACTGAGACAGCATTAGCTACTGGTTTAGTTTCTGGAGCTTTTTCAGATGTTGTTGTTGGACTTGCAACTGCTTCAGTTTTTGGTTGTGCTTCTGTATTTGTACCACCTGTTTCTTCAGCTGCTTGTGCTTCGCCATTTGACATTAATAATAAAAGTGTACTAATCGCTACAGATGCAACGCCTAGTGATGACTTTCTAATTGAATAAAATGATTTAAATTCTTTTTGCTGTTTGTTCATGTTGTAGAAACAACTCCTAATTGTATATTATCAACTGATAATCATTATCAATTGATTACTTGTATTGTACATTGAAATGGTAGTTAATTGCAACGTTATTTTATAAAAAAATAACCTATGTTATAGATTATGAAATATCTATGACATAGGTTAAATAAAATTTAAAATAAAAAATATATTAAGTTATGAGTGTGACGATGATTTATTTAGATTCTTTTCTTTTGAAAAGTAATAAAGATAATGAACCTAAAAGGGCAAGTGTTGCGAAGGCAACTGTGCTAATAAAGTTATCAACTGAAGTTAAACCAGTTTTTGGTAATTCTTTAGCTTTAGATGCTTGTTTAGGCGTTTCGTTATGTTTTGTAACTTTGTTAGTTTGTTGTGATTTATTATCACTTACAGCTTGATTGTTGCTTTCAGATTTCGCTGTTGCAACATCTTTAACAGGTGTTTGAACTTTATTTTGTTCTTGAGCAGTTTGTGCTGTTTTAACTGTATGAGCAGTTTGTGTTTTAGTTTGATCTTTTGTTGTGTCAGTACTTACAACTTTAGTAGAGTGATTGTCTTCAACTTTGCTTGTTGTAGTTACAGTAGGTTTAACTTTTTCAACTTTAGGTTGAACTGGTTTAGTTTGCTCAGTAGGTGTTTTAGGTTGAGCTGGTTTTGGTTGAACCGGTTTAACATTGTTTGGTTTTGCTGCGTCAGCTAATGTAGGAATTGCTTTTTCAAATTCCAAATGCGTAGTATATCTATGATTGTAATTAATTTGTGGCACGACAATATGTACTTTAGTAGTTAAGCTCTTATATCCAGGTTCAACTGCAACATTGATTGTTCTAGTATCCGCTTTTTTATTATCGTTAACAACAGTTGTTGCTAATTCTTGATTGTTTGCATTGTAAAATTTGTATTCTTTCCAGAATGATGCATTGTTTAACACGGTTTGGAAATAATATTTATTATTTTGTTTAATTACTTTACCAGGGTGTTGCATATAGTCATCCATGTGTGACTTCTCTGAAGAGCCATCTTTTTGCACTTGGAAATTAATTGGTTGTGATGTTGCTTGAGAAACTTGTGTGCTTTGATTATTAGTTGCGTTCGTAGCTTCTGTTGCCGCATTGACTTGTTGGCTGTCTGCGCCTATGTATACAAGGGAACCTAAAATGATAGATGCTGTACCCATTGTAATCTTTTTTATAGCTGATGAACGTTGTTCTGATTGATACTTACTGTTTAAATAATGTTTTGTCATGTTGTTTTCCTCCTAAGGATACAAATTATGTGTTGTTATATGAGATGATTAACCATTGCAATTGATAATGGTTATCAATTATACTAGCACATCTATTTTCGTATAACAATAATAAATTGATTATAAAATAAATATTGACAATGATAATCATTATTATTTATGATTTTACTAAAGACTTAAAAGCAATCATAAAAAGGAGGATTATGTTTTGAAAAATATTTTAAAAGTTTTTAATACAACGATTTTAGCGTTAATTATCATCATCGCGACATTCAGTAATTCTGCAAATGCCGCAGATAGCGGTACTTTGAATTATGAGGTTTACAAATACAATACCAATGACACGTCAATTGCTAATGACTATTTTAATAAACCGGCAAAGTACATTAAGAAAAATGGTAAATTGTATGTTCAAATAACTGTCAACCACAGTCATTGGATTACTGGAATGAGTATCGAAGGACATAAAGAAAATATTATTAGTAAAAACACTGCCAAAGATGAACGCACTTCTGAATTTGAAGTAAGTAAGTTGAACGGTAAAATAGATGGAAAAATTGACGTTTATATCGATGAAAAAGTAAATGGTAAGCCATTCAAATATGACCATCATTACAACATTACATATAAATTTAATGGACCAACTGATGTAGCAGGTGCTAATGCACCAGGTAAAGATGATAAAAATTCTGCTTCAGGTAGTGACAAAGGATCTGATGGAACGACTACTGGTCAAAGTGAATCTAACAGTTCGAATAAAGACAAAGTAGAAAATCCACAAACAAATGCTGGTACACCTGCATATATATATGCAATACCAGTTGCATCCTTAGCATTATTAATCGCAATCACATTGTTTGTTAGAAAAAAATCTAAAGGCAATGTGGAATAATGAGAAATGTTAAACAAATTGCTACAAAATCTATTATAGCTATTATTAGCTTAGGTATACTTACATATACAACAATGATTGGTAGCGTGTTGGCTGATGAGATAAAATATCCATCAGCCAAATTTAATCAACCTGAAGCAAAAGATAAAACAGAATTAACTACATCAATTTTTGATGAAAAGATAAAAGAGAATAAAGCGTTAGAGTTACTAATTTTTAATCAAGAAAATAAAAATGTAACTGAGGAACAAAAACTAGTTGACGAAAAGGCGCAATTGATTTCAGATATGACTGGTAAAATTTACTTGCAAGTAAAGCTAAAAGGTCAAATAGATAAAGAACAACTTGTTTTTCAAAATGACAAAAATGAAGAATTTCCTTTTGTTATAAAAGATGAAAAGGATGACACAATAGTAAGAATTTTAATTGAACAGCATATGGATAAAATCAATATGCATGTTAAAACGTTGGCTGAAAAGAAAAATCTAGATAACAAAGAAATGGTGTATTCTATTCATTTTAAAGAGAAAAAAGTACAACATGATGATGCAAAAGAAGTGCCTTCAAAACATCAAAATCAAGAAAATAATCAAGATCAGCTTAAAAAAGATATTGATGACAAAAAAGATAGTCAAAAATCAGATACTAAGGAAAGACGTACTAGCCTTTTTACTGAAAAAGGATTAAATGATATTCCTGTACAAAAAGATAAAGTGCAACAAGACAGTAATAAAAAGATTGAAAATGAGCGACCTAAAGCATCAGGTACATTAAAAGTTGAAAATAGCCCTCCAACAATAAAAAAGGTTGAAAATAATCACAAAGAGCAACCGAAACATAAAGATGAAAAATCAAAAAAGGAAAAGAAAAAAGTAGTTGAAAAAGAAAAAGCGTTACCAGCTTTTAATAGAGATGATGATAGCAAGAATAGTAGTCAATTATCTAGTGATATTAAAGAACTTGATGAACCAAATCATAAAAAGCAATATATTTTATTTGCAGCTGGCATTGTGTTAGCAACTATTTTACTTATTTCGGCACATTTATACAGCAGAAAGAGAGGTAACCAAGTTTGAGAATCATAAAGTATTTAACCATTTTAGTGATAAGCGTCGTTATCTTAACCAGCTGTCAATCTTCCAGTTCTCAAGAATCAACTAAATCCGGCGAATTCAGAATCGTACCAACAACTGTTGCATTGACAATGACATTGGACAAATTGGATTTACCAATTGTCGGCAAACCCACGTCATATAAGACATTGCCTAATCGTTATAAAGATGTACCGGAAATTGGTCAACCAATGGAGCCGAATGTTGAAGCTGTTAAAAAGTTAAAACCAACACATGTTTTGAGTGTGTCAACGATTAAAGATGAAATGCAACCATTTTACAAACAATTAAATATGAAAGGCTACTTTTATGATTTTGATAGTTTAAAAGGGATGCAAAAGTCGATTACACAATTAGGTGATCAATTTAATCGTAAAGCACAAGCAAAAGAATTAAATGACCATTTAAATTCTGTTAAGCAAAAAATTGAAAATAAAGCAGCTAAACAAAAGAAACATCCCAAAGTATTAATATTAATGGGTGTACCGGGTAGCTATTTAGTAGCAACTGATAAATCATATATTGGTGATTTAGTTAAAATAGCAGGTGGAGAAAATGTTATTAAAGTGAAAGATCGTCAATATATTTCGTCTAATACTGAAAATTTGTTGAATATCAATCCAGATATTATTTTAAGATTACCACACGGAATGCCTGAAGAAGTTAAGAAAATGTTTCAAAAAGAATTTAAACAGAATGATATTTGGAAACATTTTAAAGCTGTGAAAAATAATCATGTTTATGACTTAGAGGAAGTGCCATTCGGTATTACAGCAAATGTTGATGCTGATAAGGCAATGACTCAATTATATGATTTATTTTATAAGGATAAAAAATAGTGAGTTGATATGATGATAAAAAATAAAAAGAAACTACTATTTTTATGTTTGTTAGTCATTTTAATCGCAACTGCTTATATTTCGTTTGTAACCGGTACAATTAAATTGTCATTTAATGACCTAATTACAAAATTTACAACTGGTAACAATGAAGCAGTGGATTCAATCATTGATTTGCGATTGCCACGTATATTAATTGCATTGATGGTTGGCGCAATGTTAGCAGTTTCTGGAGCATTATTACAAGCAGCACTACAAAATCCTTTGGCAGAGGCGAATATCATTGGCGTTTCCTCAGGTGCACTTATAATGAGAGCACTTTGTATGTTGTTTATTCCACAATTGTACTTTTACTTACCATTATTAAGTTTTATTGGAGGTTTAATACCATTTTTAATAATTATATTGTTGCATTCTAAATTTAGATTCAATGCTGTAAGTATGATATTAGTAGGTGTTGCGTTATTCGTATTATTAAATGGTGTTTTAGAAATTTTAACTCAAAACCCTTTAATGAAAATTCCTCAAGGCTTAACAATGAAAATATGGAGCGACGTATACATATTAGCAGTATCAGCATTATTGGGATTAATATTAACATTACTATTGTCCCCTAAATTGAATTTACTAAATTTAGACGACATACAAGCGCGAAGTATCGGTTTTAATATTGATCGTTACAGATGGTTAACAGGTTTATTAGCAGTATTTTTAGCAAGTGCAACTGTTGCGATTGTTGGACAACTAGCCTTTTTAGGTATTATTGTGCCACATGTGGTTAGAAAGCTAGTTGGGGGCAATTACAGAGTACTTATTCCGTTTTCTACAGTTATTGGTGCATGGCTATTGTTAGTGGCTGATTTATTAGGACGAGTGATACAGCCTCCTTTAGAAATTCCAGCCAATGCTATTTTAATGATTGTCGGTGGTCCAATGCTAATTTACTTAATTTGTCAAAGTCAACGAAATCGAATCTAAAACGGTACAACAACTGGTTTAGTGATGACTGAAGAAACGTCATTAATAAAAGAGGATTTTTATGAGAATGAAGCGATTTTTAACTATTGTACAAATTTTATTGGTTGTAATTATTATCATTTTTGGTTACAAAATTGTTCAAACATATATTGAAGACAAGCAAGAACGCGCAAATTATGAGAAATTACAACAAAAATTTCAAATGCTGATGAGCAAACATCAAGCACATGTGAGACCACAATTTGAATCACTTGAAAAAATAAATAAAGACATTGTTGGATGGATAAAATTATCAGGAACATCATTAAATTATCCAGTACTACAAGGTAAGACAAATCACGATTATTTAAATTTGGATTTTGAGCGAGAACATCGACGTAAAGGTAGTATTTTTATGGATTTTAGAAATGAATTGAAGAATTTAAATCATAATACTATTTTATACGGGCACCATGTCGGTGATAATACGATGTTTGATGTGTTAGAAGATTATTTAAAGCAATCGTTTTATGAAAAACACAAGATAATTGAATTTGACAATAAATATGGTAAATATCAATTGCAAGTATTTAGTGCATATAAAACTACTACTAAAGATAATTACATACGTACAGATTTTGAAAATGATCAAGATTATCAACAATTTTTAGATGAGACAAAACGTAAATCTGTAATTAATTCAGATGTTAATGTAACGGTAAAAGATAGAATAATGACTTTATCAACGTGCGAAGATGCATATAGTGAAACAACGAAAAGAATTGTTGTTGTCGCAAAAATAATTAAGGTAAGTTAAACAGAAAAGAGGATAATTATGAAATTTATGGCAGAAAATAGGCTGACGTTAACAAAAGGAACAGCAAAAGATATTATAGAACGATTTTACACGAGACATGGGATTGAAACATTAGAAGGCTTTGATGGCATGTTTGTTACACAAACTTTAGAACAAGAAGATTTTGATGAAGTGAAAATTTTAACAGTTTGGAAATCAAAGCAAGCTTTTACGGATTGGTTAAAATCTGATGTCTTTAAAGCAGCACATAAACATGTTAGAAGTAAAAATGAAGATGAAAGTAGCCCGATTATCAATAACAAAGTAATTACATATGATATAGGCTATAGTTACATGAAATAATTGAATTTAAAGAGGTTGCAGTACTTGTTATGACAATTGGTATTGTTAACTTTAGTAACGACCATACATGATACCGATGATGGTCGTTTTTTTTAATGAACACAAACATGCTAACAACAAATTGCTAAAACATAGTTTGATTTGAATGTGCTTTGAAAATAATCATCAATTATATCATTTTGATTTATTTTGAAGAAGAAAAGAATTAATAATGATATTTTGGGGCGTATGATTTATAGTAGTAGTATCGATAAAAGAAATTTATACAATTTGAAATATTATGAGTGATAAAAGCGATTAATTAATATTAACTATACAATCAAATGTTTTCATCTTATTAATGATTAATATTTTTATTTTTAAAAATAAAGCGAGGAGCTATCAATGGAACAAATTACTTCTGCACAAAATAATAGAATTAAACAAGCGAACAAGCTAAAAAAGAAACGTGAGAGGGATAAAACTGGATTAGCTTTAATTGAAGGTGTGCATTTAATTGAAGAAGCTTATCAAAGTGGAATTGTAATTACACAATTATTTGCAATTGAACCGGTAAGATTAGATCAGCAAATTATCGCATACGCGCAAGAAGTTTTTGAAATAAACATGAAAGTTGCTGAATCTTTATCAGGTACAGTGACACCACAAGGGTTTTTCGCAATCATTGAGAAGCCGCATTATGATATTTCTAAAGCACAACAAGTATTGCTCATCGATCGTGTTCAAGATCCTGGAAATTTAGGCACATTAATTAGAACTGCGGATGCAGCTGGAATGGATGCTGTAATAATGGAGAAGGGTACGACAGATCCTTATCAAGATAAAGTGTTGCGAGCGAGTCAAGGTAGTGTTTTCCATTTGCCAGTTATGACACAAGATCTCGATACGTTTATTACTCAATTTAATGGTCCTGTTTATGGTACAGCACTTGAAAACGCAGTGGCATACAAAGAAGTTACTTCAAGTGATTCTTTTGCATTACTATTAGGTAATGAGGGAGAAGGTGTTAATCCTGAATTATTAGCACATACTACACAAAATTTAATCATACCTATTTATGGTAAAGCTGAAAGTTTAAATGTAGCGATTGCAGGTAGTATTTTACTTTATCATTTGAAAGGTTGACCGTGTTGAAAGTTTTCCGATATAATTATAATTAATTGTTTAACAGAACATTTCTACGTGATTGCATACACAATTGAATATAAACCAATAAAAAGGCATGGACATTTATATAAATAATTGTTTTAGGGAGAATAATCGTGACTGCAAGTTATTCCAATTATTTAAAGTCTTTTCACCTTTTTGGTTACTTAAAGAGATTTAAGTCGGAAAGACAATCCGTTATCAATATTAAACAAGTGTATGCTTAGGCATAAATTTGGGTGGTACCACGGAAATGACTTTCGTCCCTTATTTTTAAGAGGATGAAAGTCATTTTTTAGTTAAACAACAAATATGATAAATAGAAAATGAATAGTTCGAATAGGGAGGTCAGTGACATATGTCTGAACAACAAACAATGTCAGAGTTAAAACAACAAGCGCTTGTAGATATTAATGAAGCAAATGATGAACGTGCACTGCAAGAAGTTAAAGTGAAATACTTAGGTAAAAAAGGGTCAGTTAGCGGACTAATGAAATTGATGAAGGATTTGCCGAATGAAGAGAAACCTGCGTTTGGTCAAAAAGTGAATGAATTGCGTCAAACAATTCAAAATGAATTAGATGAAAGACAACAGATGTTAGTTAAAGAAAAATTAAATAAGCAATTGGCTGAAGAAACAATTGATGTATCATTACCAGGTCGTCATATTGAAATCGGTTCAAAGCATCCATTAACACGTACAATAGAAGAAATTGAAGACTTATTCTTAGGTTTAGGTTATGAAATTGTGAATGGATATGAAGTTGAACAAGATCATTATAACTTCGAAATGCTGAATTTACCTAAATCACACCCTGCACGTGATATGCAAGATAGTTTCTATATTACGGATGAAATTTTATTACGTACGCATACATCACCAGTGCAGGCACGTACGATGGAATCACGTCATGGTCAAGGTCCAGTTAAAATTATTTGCCCTGGTAAAGTGTATCGTCGTGACTCTGATGATGCGACACATAGTCATCAATTTACACAAATCGAAGGATTAGTTGTTGATAAAAACGTTAAAATGAGTGATTTGAAAGGCACTTTAGAATTGTTAGCTAAGAAATTATTTGGTGCTGATCGTGAAATTCGTTTACGTCCAAGTTACTTCCCATTCACTGAACCTTCTGTAGAAGTTGATGTGTCATGTTTTAAATGTAAAGGAAAAGGTTGTAATGTGTGTAAACACACAGGATGGATTGAAATTTTAGGTGCTGGAATGGTACATCCTAATGTATTAGAAATGGCTGGTTTTGATTCTTCAGAGTACTCTGGATTTGCATTTGGTATGGGACCAGACCGTATTGCAATGTTGAAATATGGTATAGAAGATATTCGTCATTTCTATACTAATGATGTGAGATTTTTAGATCAATTTAAAGCGGTAGAAGATAGAGGTGACATGTAATGTTGATATCAAATGAATGGTTGAAAGAATATGTAACAATCGATGATTCTGTAAGTAATTTGGCAGAACGTATTACGCGCACAGGTATTGAAGTGGATGATTTAATTGACTACACAAAAGATATCAAAAATTTAGTTGTCGGTTTCGTTAAGTCAAAAGAGAAACATCCTGATGCCGATAAATTAAATGTTTGCCAAGTTGATATCGGAGAAGACGAACCTGTACAAATCGTATGTGGTGCACCGAACGTTGATGCAGGACAATATGTCATTGTTGCTAAAGTAGGTGGCAGATTGCCTGGTGGTATTAAAATTAAGCGTGCCAAATTACGCGGTGAACGTTCAGAAGGTATGATTTGTTCGTTACAAGAAATTGGTATTTCAAGTAACTATATACCGAAAAGTTTTGAATCAGGCATTTATGTTTTTAGTGAATCCCAAGTTCCAGGAACAGATGCCTTACAAGCTTTATATTTAGATGATCAAGTAATGGAATTTGATTTAACGCCGAATCGTGCAGATGCTTTAAGTATGATAGGTACTGCTTATGAAGTTGCAGCATTATATAATACAAAAATGACTAAGCCAGAGACAACATCAAATGAGCTTGAGTTATCTGCAAATGATGAATTGACTGTGACAATTGAAAATGAAGATAAAGTACCATATTATAGTGCACGTGTTGTTCACGACGTGACAATTGAACCTTCGCCAATTTGGATGCAAGCACGCTTAATAAAAGCGGGTATACGTCCTATTAATAATGTTGTTGACATTTCAAATTATGTGTTATTAGAATACGGTCAACCATTGCACATGTTTGATCAAGATGCGATTGGTTCACAACAAATTGTTGTTCGTCAAGCTAATGAAGGCGAAAAAATGACAACATTAGATGATACAGAACGTGAATTATTAACGAGCGATATTGTCATTACTAATGGACAAACTCCAATTGCATTAGCTGGTGTTATGGGTGGCGATTTTTCAGAAGTTAAAGAACAAACATCAAATATAGTGATTGAAGGTGCTATTTTTGATCCAGTTTCAATTCGTCATACATCAAGACGTTTAAATTTACGCAGTGAATCATCTAGTCGTTTTGAAAAAGGAATAGCTACTGAATTTGTAGATGAAGCAGTCGACCGTGCATGTTATTTATTACAAACTTATGCAAACGGAAAAGTGCTAAAAGATAGAGTGTCTTCAGGAGAACTTGGTGCATTTATTACACCAATCGACATCACTGCTGATAAAATTAATCGCACTATTGGATTTGATTTGTCACAAAATGATATTGTTACTATTTTTAATCAACTAGGGTTTGATACAGAAATAAATGATGATGTTATTACAGTGCAAGTACCATCACGTCGTAAAGATATTACAATTAAAGAAGATTTAATTGAAGAAGTTGCACGTATATATGGTTACGACGATATTCCATCAACGTTACCTGTCTTCGAAAAAGTTACTAGTGGTCAGCTAACTGATCGCCAATATAAAACTAGAATGGTTAAAGAAGTGTTAGAAGGTGCTGGATTAGACCAAGCTATTACGTATTCGTTAGTTTCTAAAGAAGATGCTACTGCATTTGCGATGCAACAGCGTCAAACAATTGATTTATTGATGCCAATGAGTGAAGCGCATGCGTCATTGCGTCAAAGTTTATTACCACATTTAATCGAAGCGGCATCATATAATGTGGCACGCAAAAATAAAGATGTAAAATTATTTGAAATCGGCAATGTCTTCTTTGCTAATGGAGAAGGTGAACTACCAGATCAAGTTGAATATTTAAGTGGTATTTTAACTGGAGATTATGTAGTCAATCAATGGCAAGGTAAGAAAGAAACGGTTGATTTCTATTTAGCAAAAGGTGTCGTGGGTCGAGTATCTGAAAAGTTAAACCTTGAATTTAGTTATCGTCGTGCTGATATTGATGGATTACATCCAGGTCGTACTGCTGAAATCTTATTAGAGAATAAAGTTGTTGGTTTTATTGGTGAATTACATCCAACATTAGCAGCTGATAATGATTTAAAACGTACGTATGTTTTTGAGTTGAATTTTGATGCATTAATGGCTGTGTCGGTAGGTTACATTAATTACCAACCAATTCCGAGATTCCCAGGCATGTCTCGTGACATTGCATTAGAAGTAGATCAAAATATTCCAGCAGCTGATTTATTATCAACGATTCATGCACATGGTGGCAATATATTAAAAGATACACTTGTCTTTGATGTATATCAGGGCGAACATTTAGAAAAAGGTAAAAAATCAATTGCAATACGTTTAAATTATTTAGACACAGAAGAAACATTGACAGATGAGCGAGTTTCGAAAGTACAAGCGGAAATTGAAGCAGCATTAATTGAACAAGGTGCTGTTATTAGATAATGATTTAAACCCCATGTATAAGGATATCTGAAGTAGATTGATATCCTTAACATGGGGTTTTATTTTTGGATTCACCAATTAGGTTCCAATGCATTTAAAAAGTCAAAGAGGAACAGCGGAATACAGATGATGCTTTGCACAACTGCATATAAAGTCATACTTATGAGCAAAGCAAATTAGTATGACTTACCTAATAGGATTTCCTATTAGGATCCAATTTATAATGATTAAAAATCAAAGAGGAACAGCGGAATACAGATGATGCTTCGCACAACTGCATAAAAGCCTCTAATGATTAAAAATCAAAGAGGCTTTAAAATTTTTTGGGCTTTTTCACGATTTTTAAAATGCTTTTTTGAAATGGTATCTAAACGTGAAAGACCGTATTTTTTTATAATTTTTGCGGCAATTACATCGACTTTAGCACCGGCACCTTTAGGAATTGTCATATTAATATTTTTTGATATTTGATCCATATATGCAACAAATGCGTATCGAGAAATTATGCTTGCCACTGCAATGGCTAATGACTTCGATTCTCCTTTTGTTTCAAATTTTGTTTTCTTTGGAAGTGGTATATCTGATAATGCGTAATGGCTATACACTTCGCGTTTTGCGAACTGATCAATGACGATATAGTCTAATTGAGACGAATCAATTTTTTCAAGTACATTTTTGATGGCTTCATTATGAAGAACAGCTTTCATTTTTACTTGAGTCCAGCCTTTTGCTTGCTGAATATTATATTTTTCATTGTGTAGTGTTAATAGTGAATGTGGGATGAAAGTAACCAATTGCTCAGCAAGTTCTACAATTTTGGTATCGGTTAATTTTTTTGAGTCATCTACACCCAAAGTTTTTAAAATAGGGACATGCTCTTTGGTAACGAAAGCAGCACACACAGTCAACGGACCAAAGTAATCGCCACTTCCAGCTTCATCACTACCAATACAGTTAAATTGATCATACATTAAAGTTTGTTCAAGAAAAGAATTAGCCATATTTTTCTTTTTAGTTTTATTAGTATTCAATTGAGAATGCTGCGGTAGAAGTTCTTCAGACACAGCTTCTGCATGATTACCCTGAAACATGACTTTACCTGATTGGTAAATATTTACAGTTGTATTTTGATACTTTGCACGTGCTTTCATACCTTGAGGTAAATTCTCAGTATCAAAAGTAATGCGTGACATTAATGTCGTTATGTCTTTATCCGACAATTTAAAAACGATATTCGCCATTTGTGTAAATCCTTTCATATAATTTCATTATCATTAGCAAAAATAATCATATCATAAATGATAATAACGTCAGAAACATTTATGTATGTTGTAAAGAATTAATTGCGGATACTTACAAAATACATAGTGGTCATGTATAATGTTTATGAAAATGTTATAGTGACACAATTTAAACATGATAAAGTATTGAATAGAAAATTCTTTACATTATTTCATTTCATTATAAAAAGTACATTAAGTCATCTATAGAGATTGCGTTGTTGTTTTATCATAATTGCAATATAACACAATATTAGTATCAAATTCAGACAAACTATCCAGTCATATTTTATAACGTGAATTTAGATTTTAAAAAAAGGATCAGGAGAAATTATAAATGGCACAGTTTAAAAACAAGGTAAATGTATCAATTAATGATCAGCTTTTTACAATTGTTGGGGAAGATAACCCAGAGCACATACGATATGTAGCACATTTAGTTGATGATAAAATAAAAGAATTAGGGTATAAAGCAGCAGGTTTAGATACTTCAAGAAAAGCAATACTAACTGCTGTGAATATTATGCATGAAAAAGTACTACTAGAAGAAGAAAATCGACGTTTGAAACAACAAATTCACAAATTGCAGCAGCGTGAGCAATAAATGGTCATTGATTTTATCATAATCATTTTCTTTGTGTATTTTGTCATCGTTGGATTCAGACGAGGTTTTTGGTTATCTATGATACATTTGAGTGCAACGATTGTATCATTGTGGATTGCCAGTCAATTTTACAAATCTATTGTAGAAAGATTAATTGTATTTATTCCATATCCTAAAACAACAGCATTTAATACAACTTTTGCGTTTCATTTTAATCATCTACAAAATCGATTTGAAGCGATTGTAGCTTTTTTAATGATTACATTGTTTTGTAAGTTCATTTTATATCTAATTATCGTAACTTTTGATAAAATAATAGCGTATCAAAACATTCATATTTTCAGTCGTGCAATGGGAATGATAGTTGGTGTGTTTATGACGATAATTGTCTTACACTTTACGTTATATCTATTGGCATTATATCCTAACGAAGCATTACAACATCAGCTTAAAATATCTATTGTGAGTCATTCATTGATTTTTCACATCCCATATTTATCGGCTTTCACCATTAATTTATAAATTATCATAAGAGGTCAGGACAAAGGTATATATTAATGATACGTCCTGGTCTTCTTTTTATGGAGTGTTATTATGACAAAAAAAGATGTTATCAAACTATTAGAACAAATTGCTACTTATATGGAATTAAAAGGGGAAAATACTTTTAAAATATCAGCGTATCGAAAAGCAGCTCAAAGTCTTGAATTAGATGAACGACCATTAGATGAAATATCTGATGTAACGGAGTTAAAAGGCATTGGTAAAGGTGTTGCAGAAGTAATCAATGATTACCGTGAGACCGGTGAATCTCAGTATTTACAGCAATTACAGGAAGAAGTTCCGGAAGGTCTTATTCCACTTTTGAAAATTCAAGGACTTGGAAGCAAGAAAATTGCTAAGCTATATAAAGAGTTGAATATTGTTGATAAAGCGTCACTTCAAGTTGCTTGTGAAAATGGAAAAGTTAGTGAATTAAGCGGATTTGCTAAGAAAACGGAACAAAATATATTAGAAGCTGTGAAACAACTTGGTGCTAAGAAAGATAGATATCCAATTGATCAAATGAGAAGACTTAATCAAGAAATCATTGATTATATAGATACATTAAATTATATCGATCAATATTCATCTGCAGGAAGCTTCCGTCGTTTTAAAGAAATGAGCAAAGATTTAGATTTCATAATAAGTACCGATAACCCAAAAGCAGTGCAGCAGCAATTATTAAATATTCCCAATAAAGTAAAAGAAGTTGCAGTGGGGAACACAAAAGTTTCATTAGAATTAGCGTATGATGATGAAACGATTGGTGTCGATTTTCGATTAATTGAACCAAGTGCTTTTTATCATACATTGCAGCATTTTACTGGGTCAAAAGAACATAATATAAGAATTCGACAACTTGCTAAAGCACGTGATGAAAAAGTAAGTGAATATGGAATTGAACAAGCTGATGGTACATTAATTCAATATGATAGTGAAGCCAAGATATATGAACATTTTAATGTGAATTTTATACCACCTGCTATGCGAGAAGATGGTAGCGAATTTGATAAAGATCTAAGTAATATCATTACAATAGATGATATTAATGGTGATATTCATATGCATACAACGTATAGTGATGGTGCGTTTTCTATTCGAGACATGGTAGAAGCAAATATCGCAAAAGGTTATAAATTCATGGTAATTACTGATCATTCACAAAGTTTACGTGTTGCAAATGGCTTACAAGTGGAAAGACTTTTAAGACAAAACGAAGAAATTAAGGCTTTAGATAAAGAATATAGTGAAATTGATATTTATTCAGGTACAGAAATGGATATATTACCTGATGGCTCGCTGGATTATGATGATGAAATTTTAGCACAACTTGATTATGTAATTGGAGCTATTCATCAAAGCTTTAACCAATCAGAAGAACAAATTATGGAACGATTAGCTAATGCATGTCGCAATCCATACGTGCGACATATAGCGCATCCAACAGGGCGTATTATAGGTAGAAGAGATGGTTATAAACCGAATATTGAACAATTAATGGCATTAGCTGAAGAAACGAATACAGTATTAGAAATTAATGCCAATCCACATCGACTGGATCTGAACGCTGATATCGTTCGTAAATATCCAAATGTGAAATTAACTATTAACACTGATGCGCATCATACAAATCATTTAGATTTTATGAATTATGGCGTAGCAACTGCGCAAAAAGGATTTGTAACAAAAGATAGAGTGATTAACGCATTATCGCGTGAAGCTTTTAAAGACTTTATTGAAAATAATATAAAACTTAAGAAATAGAGGGATTTTATGAGACAAAAAACATTAGACGTCTTAGAATTCGAAAAAATAAAATCACTCGTTGCCAATGAAACTATTAGTGACTTAGGCTTGGAAAAGGTCAGTCAAATGATGCCAGCTACTAATTTTGAAACGGTTGTTTTTCAAATGGAAGAAACGGATGAGATTGCTCAAATCTATAATAAGCATCGTTTACCAAGCTTGAGTGGCTTATCTAAAGTATCAGCATTCATTCATCGCGCTGATATTGGCGGCGTTTTAAATGTATCAGAGCTTAACTTGATAAAAAGATTAATTCAAGTACAAAATCAATTCAAGACATTTTATAATCAATTGGTTGAAGAAGATGAAGGTGTTAAATACCCAATATTAGATGACAAGATGAATCAATTACCTGTGTTAACTGATCTTTTTCAACAAATAAATGAAACATGCGATACGTATGATTTATATGATAATGCGAGTTATGAATTGCAAGGAATTAGAAGTAAAATTTCGAGTACAAATCAACGTATTAGACAAAACTTAGATCGTATTGTTAAAAGCCAAGCAAATCAGAAAAAATTATCAGATGCTATTGTAACAGTTAGGAATGAAAGAAACGTTATACCTGTCAAAGCTGAATATCGACAAGATTTTAATGGGATTGTACATGATCAATCTGCTTCAGGACAAACATTGTATATTGAGCCATCATCAGTTGTTGAAATGAATAATCAAATTAGTCGATTACGTCATGACGAAGCAATTGAAAAAGAACGCATTTTAACGCAACTAACTGGTTATGTGGCTGCGGACAAAGATGCACTACTTGTGGCAGAACAAGTCATGGGGCAGTTAGATTTTTTAATCGCAAAAGCGAGATATAGTAGAAGTATTAAAGGAACAAAGCCGATATTTAAAGAGGAACGTACTGTATATTTACCTAAAGCATACCATCCATTATTAAATCGTGAGACTGTTGTAGCTAATACCATCGAATTTATGGAAGATATTGAAACGGTAATTATTACAGGACCGAATACAGGTGGTAAAACTGTAACATTAAAAACATTAGGTTTAATTATTGTTATGGCTCAATCAGGATTGTTGATTCCCACACTTGATGGTAGTCAGTTAAGTGTATTTAAAAATGTATATTGCGATATCGGAGATGAACAATCAATAGAACAATCATTATCAACTTTTTCATCTCATATGACGAATATAGTTGAAATTTTAAAGCATGCAGACAAACATAGTTTAGTTTTATTTGATGAATTAGGTGCAGGTACAGATCCAAGTGAAGGTGCTGCATTAGCAATGAGCATTTTAGATCATGTTAGAAAAATTGGTTCTCTAGTAATGGCAACGACGCACTATCCTGAACTTAAAGCATATAGTTATAATCGAGAAGGCGTTATGAATGCGAGTGTAGAATTTGATGTAGATACTTTGAGTCCAACGTATAAGTTGTTAATGGGTGTGCCGGGTCGTTCAAATGCTTTTGATATTTCTAAAAAGTTAGGTCTTAGTTTGAATATTATTAATAAGGCTAAGACGATGATTGGTACTGATGAAAAAGAAATAAATGAAATGATTGAATCATTAGAGCATAATTACAAACGTGTAGAGACACAGAGGTTAGAACTGGACCGTCTTGTAAAAGAAGCGGAGCAAGTGCATGATGATTTATCTAAGCAGTATCAACAATTCCAAAATTATGAAAAGTCTCTAATAGAGGAAGCGAAAGAAAAAGCAAATCAGAAGATTAAGGCTGCAACAAAAGAAGCTGACGATATTATTAAAGACTTAAGACAATTGCGTGAACAAAAAGGTGCAGATGTTAAAGAACATGAATTGATTGATAAGAAGAAACGATTAGATGATCATTATGAAGCGAAATCTATAAAGCAAAATGTACAAAAGCAAAAATACGATAAAATTGTTGCTGGTGATGAAGTAAAAGTATTATCTTACGGTCAAAAGGGTGAAGTTTTAGAAATTGTCAATGATGAAGAAGCAATTGTTCAAATGGGAATTATTAAAATGAAGTTACCTATTGAAGATTTAGAGAAAAAACAAAAAGAAAAAGTTAAGCCAACGAAAATGGTTACACGTCAAAATCGTCAAACAATTAAAACTGAACTAGACTTACGAGGCTATCGTTATGAGGATGCTTTAATTGAACTAGATCAATATTTAGATCAAGCTGTTTTAAGTAATTACGAACAAGTTTATATCATTCATGGTAAAGGTACAGGTGCACTTCAAAAAGGTGTACAACAACATTTGAAAAAGCATAAAAGTGTTAGTGACTTTAGAGGTGGTATGCCAAGCGAAGGTGGATTTGGCGTTACCGTTGCAACACTAAAATAAATTATAATTTGATAAATTAAATAGCTGCAGTTAAAATAATGTAAAGCAACAAGAATACATTTCAAACATGTTATTTGAAATAAGCATAAAAATTGAGCAAATAGAAATACATGAAGCATGTTATCTGATATAATTTGAACATCATAATAATAATTAAGGAGGATTGGCATTTATGGCAATCGTAAAAGTAACAGATGCAGATTTCGACTCAAAAGTAGAATCTGGTGTACAATTAGTAGATTTTTGGGCAACATGGTGTGGTCCATGTAAAATGATCGCTCCGGTATTAGAAGAATTAGCAGCTGACTATGAAGGTAAAGCTGACATTTTAAAATTAGATGTTGATGAAAATCCATCAACTGCAGCTAAATATGAAGTGATGAGTATTCCAACATTAATCGTCTTTAAAGACGGTCAACCAGTTGATAAAGTTGTTGGTTTCCAACCAAAAGAAAACTTAGCTGAAGTTTTAGATAAACATTTATAAGTTACAACCAATGACGACTGGGGCATTTCTTTAATGAATTGCTCCAGTTTTTGTTTGTGTTTTTAATATAAAAAGTTGAATGATAAGTCATCATATTGTTTACGACTTGAGAATGGCGGGATTAATAAATCTATGAACGTTAAATGATAATCTAGCATGCAGATAGATTTGTAGCAGTTGGTTTGATAAAACAATGTTCAATATTACATGATGTGCATGAAAAGTCATACTCGAAGATGTTGATTATTAACTAGAATTAGTGGTGATAAATTTGAAGCACTTTTGTAGCATCATTCATTTTAAAATTAGAAGGGGGGATATTTTTGGAAGACTATAAGCAACGAATTAAAAATAAATTAAATGTCGTACCTATGGAACCAGGCTGCTATTTAATGAAAGATCGTAATGATCAAGTGATATATGTTGGCAAAGCTAAAAAGCTAAGAAATCGATTGAGATCATATTTTACGGGTGCTCATGATGCTAAAACAACGAGACTGGTTGGTGAAATACGTCGTTTTGAGTTTATTGTCACGTCAAGTGAAACAGAGTCACTTTTACTGGAATTGAATCTGATAAAACAATATCAACCAAGATATAATATATTATTAAAGGATGATAAAAGTTATCCATTTATTAAAATTACGAAGGAGAAATATCCTAGACTACTAGTGACGAGAACTGTAAAACAAGGTACTGGCAAATATTTCGGACCGTATCCGAATGCATATTCTGCTCAAGAAACTAAAAAGTTATTAGACAGAATATATCCATATCGCAAATGTGATAAGATGCCAGATAAATTATGTCTTTATTACCATATTGGACAATGTTTAGGACCATGTGTATATGACGTTGATTTGAGTAAATACGCACAAATGACGAAGGAAATTACTGATTTTCTGAATGGGGAAGACAAAACAATTTTAAAAAGTTTAGAAGAGCGAATGTTAACTGCAAGTGAATCACTTGATTTTGAACGGGCTAAAGAATATAGAGATTTAATTCAACATATTCAAAATCTGACAAACAAACAAAAAATTATGTCATCAGATAAAACGATTCGTGATGTCTTTGGTTATAGTGTTGATAAAGGATGGATGTGTATCCAAGTTTTCTTTATACGACAAGGTAATATGATAAAGCGAGATACAACGATGATTCCATTACAGCAAACAGAAGAAGAAGAATTTTATACATTTATTGGACAATTTTATAGCTTAAACCAACATATTTTACCTAAGGAAGTTCATGTACCACGTAATTTGGATAAAGAAATGATTCAATCTGTTGTGGACACTAAAATCGTTCAACCCGCGCGAGGTCCCAAAAAAGATATGGTTGACCTAGCTGCACATAACGCTAAAGTATCCTTAAATAATAAATTTGAATTAATATCACGTGATGAGTCAAGAACGATTAAAGCTATTGAAGAACTTGGAACACAAATGGGAATTCAAACACCAATTAGAATTGAAGCATTCGATAATTCTAATATTCAAGGTGTGGATCCAGTGTCAGCAATGGTTACATTTGTCGACGGTAAACCAGATAAGAAAAATTATAGAAAGTATAAAATCAAAACGGTTAAAGGTCCAGATGATTACAAATCAATGAGAGAAGTAGTAAGACGACGATATTCTCGCGTTTTAAACGAAGGATTACCATTACCTGATTTAATAATAGTCGATGGTGGTAAAGGACATATGAACGGGGTTATTGATGTGCTACAAAACGAATTAGGTCTTGATATCCCTGTTGCAGGTTTGCAGAAAAATGATAAACACCAAACATCTGAATTATTATATGGCGCTAGTGCAGAAATTGTACCACTGAAGAAAAATAGCCAGGCATTTTATTTGTTGCATCGTATCCAAGATGAGGTTCACAGATTCGCAATCACATTTCATAGACAAACACGTCAAAAGACAGGCTTGAAATCAATACTTGATGATATAGATGGTATCGGTAACAAACGTAAAACATTATTATTGCGTTCATTCGGTTCAATCAAGAAAATGAAGGAAGCTACACTTGAAGATTTTAAAAATATAGGTATTCCTGAAAACGTCGCAAAGAACCTACATGAACAATTGCATAAATAAATTACTGGGCGTGAGAATCATTCTCATGCCCCAAAATATATGAAATAATGTTACAATATGGTTAACAAAGTTATTTTTTTGAATGTACGTGGAAGCGTTTTCTAAATGAGAAAGTTTATCATCACAAGCAATTTTAAATATCGAATCCAAATGTTACATTGTTCGACATGCAGTTTGGTGATCGTACAGTGTGTATTTGTCTTTAAAATGTTTCGCTTAATGATAATGACAACGCTAGAAACGATATCACTTTAGGGGGTTAAGCGTACGTTTAATATAAATAGCTCAATAAATTAAATATTCGTTCACAGGGGGGACTCCTTTTGGCTCAATCAAAAAATGAATTTTATCTAAGACGTATTCACTCGTTATTAGGTATTATCCCAATAGGTGCATTTTTGGTCGTTCATTTATTAGTGAATCACCAAGCAACACAAGGTGCTGAAGCGTTTAATAAGGCATCTAACTTTATGGAATCATTACCATTTCTAATTATTGTAGAATTTTTATTTATATACATTCCGTTGTTATATCACGGTTTGTTTGGTATACACATTGCATTTACAGCAAAAGAAAATGTTGGACATTACTCGATTTTTAGAAACTGGATGTTCTTCTTCCAAAGAGTGAGTGGTATCTTAACATTTATCTTTATTGGTATCCATTTATGGCAAACACGTTTACAAAAAGCATTTTACGGCAAAGAAGTGAATTACGATTTAATGCACGAAACATTGCAACATCCTGGATGGGCAATATTTTATATTATTTGTATTATTGCTGTTGTGTTCCACTTTGCAAATGGCTTATGGTCATTCTTAGTTACTTGGGGTGGACTTCAATCTCCAAAATCACAACGAGTATTTACATGGGTTTCATTAATCGTATTTTTAGTTATTTCGTATATTGGTGTTACTGCAATTATTGCCTTTATGTAATACATCGCATTTAACAAATATAGATTGAAAATTTAGGGGAGTGAAATTTTTATGGCAGAGAAACATCTTATTGTTGTCGGAGGTGGCCTAGCGGGCTTAATGTCAACAATTAAAGCGGCAGAAAAAGGTGCACATGTAGATTTGTTCTCAGTTGTACCAGTAAAGCGTTCGCACTCTGTTTGTGCCCAAGGTGGCATTAATGGTGCGGTCAATACTAAAGGGGAAGGCGATTCTCCTTGGATTCACTTTGATGATACAGTGTATGGTGGCGACTTCCTTGCAAACCAACCACCTGTTAAAGCGATGACAGAGGCAGCACCTAAAATTATTCATTTATTAGACCGTATGGGCGTAATGTTCAATAGAACAAATGAAGGTCTATTAGATTTTAGACGTTTCGGTGGTACATTACACCACAGAACAGCATATGCAGGGGCAACAACTGGACAACAATTATTATATGCATTGGATGAACAAGTTCGTGCATATGAAGTAGATGGATTAGTTACGAAGTATGAAGGATGGGAATTCCTTGGCATAGTTAAAGGTGACGATGATAGTGCAAGAGGTATCGTTGCACAAAATATGACAACTGCTGAGATTGAAACATTTGGTTCAGATGCAGTTATTATGGCAACGGGTGGCCCTGGTATTATTTTCGGTAAAACAACAAACTCAATGATTAATACAGGATCAGCGGCTTCCATTGTTTACCAACAAGGCGCTATTTATGCTAATGGTGAGTTCATTCAAATTCATCCTACTGCAATCCCTGGTGATGATAAACTGCGACTAATGAGTGAATCAGCACGTGGTGAAGGTGGACGAATTTGGACATATAAAGATGGTAAGCCTTGGTACTTCTTAGAAGAGAAATATCCTGATTATGGTAACTTAGTACCTCGTGATATCGCAACGCGTGAAATTTTCGATGTATGTATTAACCAAAAATTAGGTATAAATGGCGAAAACATGGTATATCTTGATTTGTCACATAAAGATCCACATGAGTTAGATGTAAAACTAGGTGGTATCATTGAGATTTATGAAAAATTCACTGGTGATGACCCACGCAAAGTACCAATGAAGATTTTCCCAGCTGTTCACTATTCAATGGGTGGTCTATATGTAGATTATGATCAAATGACAAATATTAAAGGGTTATTTGCAGCTGGAGAATGTGACTTCTCTCAACATGGTGGTAACCGCTTAGGTGCCAATTCATTGTTATCAGCGATTTATGGTGGTACAGTAGCAGGTCCAAACGCGATTGATTATATTTCAAATATTGATCGATCATATACTGATATGGACGAAAGTATTTTTGAAAAGCGTAAAGCTGAAGAGCAAGAACGTTTTGATAAATTATTAGCTATGCGCGGTACAGAAAATGCCTATAAATTACACCGTGAACTTGGTGAAATTATGACAGCAAATGTAACTGTTGTTCGTGAAAATGAAAAACTGTTAGAAACAGATAAAAAGATTGTTGAATTGATGAAACGTTATGAAGATATTGATATGGAAGATACTCAAACTTGGAGTAACCAAGCGGTATTCTTTACTCGTCAATTATGGAACATGTTAGTACTTGCACGTGTTATTACGATTGGTGCATATAACCGTAACGAATCACGCGGTGCCCATTATAAACCAGAATTCCCAGAGCGTAATGATGAAGAGTGGTTAAAAACGACAATGGCCTCATTCCAAGGCGCATTTGAAAAACCACAGTTTACTTATGATGACGTCGATGTGAGTTTAATACCACCTCGTAAACGTGATTACACAAGTAAGTCTAAAGGGGGTAAAAAATAATGACTGAACAATCAGTGAAAAACACTCCACAACATGAAACACAATCTAAACCGAAACAAAAAACAGTAAAATTAATTATTAAACGACAAGATACAAGTGATTCTAAGCCTTATGAAGAAACATTTGAAATTCCATATCGTGAAAATTTAAACGTCATTGCTTGTTTAATGGAAATTAGACGTAACCCAGTTAATATTAAAGGTGAAAAAACAACACCTGTTGTCTGGGATATGAACTGCTTAGAAGAAGTATGTGGAGCATGTTCTATGGTTATCAATGGTCGTGCAAGACAATCTTGTTCTGCGATTGTTGATCAATTAGAACAACCTATTCGTTTAGAGCCAATGAATACTTTCCCAGTTATCCGTGACTTACAAGTTGATCGTTCTAGAATGTTCGATAACTTAAAACGTATGAAAGCATGGATCCCAATTGATGGAACGTATGATTTAGGTCCGGGACCACGTATGCCAGAGAAAAAACGTCAAACAGCTTATGAATTATCTAAATGTATGACATGTGGTGTATGTTTAGAGGTTTGTCCTAATGTTACTGAAAATAATAAATTCGTTGGTGCGCAAGCAATCTCGCAAGTTCGTTTGTTTAATTTGCACCCAACAGGATCTATGACTAAAGATGAACGTTTAAATGCATTAATGGGTACTGGTGGCTTACAGCAGTGTGGAAATTCACAAAACTGTGTTAATGCTTGCCCTAAAGGTATTCCATTAACAACATCCATTGCAGCAATGAACAGAGAAACAACATTCCACATGTTTAAATCATTCTTTGGTTCAGACCATGAAGTAGAATAAAAATTAATCCCTTTTGAGTTAAAATGTTATGTTCCTTTCAAAATTAAATTGAATGGAGATACACAATAACTTGGAAGGGATTTTTTTAATAAGCAGATTACATGACAATATGATAGTGGGCTGATTTAAAATAAATATTATAATGACAAAAATGGTAAACACAGTGCATAATACTAAAATCCAATGCTTAGTTATGATAAACTAAAAATTAAATTAAAAGTAAGGATGACCGAATATGAATAAACCAATAGGTGTAATAGACTCTGGTGTCGGAGGTTTGACAGTAGCTAAAGAAATTATGCGTCAGTTGCCAAATGAGACGATTTATTACTTAGGTGATATTGGACGATGTCCATATGGGCCAAGACCAGGAGAACAAGTAAAACAATATACAGTTGAAATCGCTCGTAAATTAATGGAATTTGATATAAAAATGCTCGTGATTGCTTGTAATACAGCAACTGCTGTAGCTTTAGAATATTTACAAAAGACCTTATCAATCCCAGTGATTGGCGTAATTGAACCAGGTGCTAGAACAGCAATAATGACTACTAGAAATCAAAATGTATTAGTACTAGGAACGGAAGGCACAATTAAATCTGAAGCATATCGTACGCATATTAAACGTATCAATCCACATGTAGAGGTACATGGCGTTGCCTGTCCAGGTTTTGTGCCACTTGTAGAACAAATGAGATATAGTGATCCAACAATTACAAGCATTGTCATTCATCAAACACTGAAACGTTGGCGTAATAGTGAGTCTGATACTGTCATTTTAGGATGTACCCACTATCCATTGCTCTATAAACCTATCTATGATTATTTTGGTGGTAAAAAGACAGTGATTTCGTCTGGATTAGAAACGGCTCGTGAAGTTAGTGCATTGCTAACATTTAGTAATGAACATGCAAGTTATACTGAACATCCAGATCATCGATTTTTTGCAACAGGTGATCCTACTCACATTACTAACATTATCAAAGAGTGGTTAAATTTATCTGTCAATGTGGAACGTATATCAGTGAATGACTAGGAGGATTTTTAATGAAAGAGATTGTTATTGCATCGAATAATCAAGGGAAAATAAATGACTTTAAAGTAATATTTCCAGATTACCACGTAATAGGTATTTCAGAACTAATACCTGATTTTGATGTGGAAGAAACAGGATCAACATTTGAAGAAAATGCTATATTAAAATCAGAAGCTGCTGCAAAAGCATTGAATAAAACGGTCATAGCTGATGACAGTGGACTAGAAGTTTTTGCATTAAATGGTGAGCCAGGTATATACTCTGCACGTTATGCTGGTGAAAATAAAAGCGATGAAGCAAATATTGAAAAATTATTAAATAAGCTTGGTAATACAACTGATCGTCGTGCGCAATTTGTTTGTGTCATAAGTATGAGTGGCCCTGATATGGAAACAAAAGTATTTAAAGGTACTGTTTCAGGTGAAATTGCAGATGGAAAATATGGCGAAAATGGTTTCGGATATGATCCGATATTTTATGTACCGAAATTAGATAAAACCATGGCTCAACTTTCAAAAGAACAAAAAGGGCAAATTAGTCATAGACGAAATGCGATTAATTTACTTCAAGCTTTTCTTGAAGGTGAAAAAAATGTCTAAATGGATTATTGTGAGTGATAACCATACTGAATCAGGCGTTTTATATCAAATTTATGAAATGCACCCAGATGCAGATGTATATTTACATTTAGGAGATTCAGAATTCGCGTATGATGATACGGAACTTAGCTTATTTAATAGAGTAAAAGGCAATTGTGATTTTTACCCAGAATTTGAAAATGAAGCGGTCGCAAAATATAATGACGTGAAAGCATTTTATACTCATGGACATTTATATCAAGTCAATCGAACAAGAGATTTATTAGCTGAAAAAGGACTTGAATTAGGTTGTTTGTTTGCATTTTATGGACATACACATGTGGCAAAATATGAGTATATTAATGGTGTTCATGTTATTAATCCTGGAAGTATATCTCAATCTAGAAGTTCAATGGAAGAAACATATGCTGAAGTTATTATTGATGATCAAACTTTACATGGCACCATCAATTTCAAAAATCGACATCACGAAACAATCAGTCATACTACTTTTTAAATAGAAGTAGCTATGGCTTTTTTTAGTTTATAGACTGATTTAACTAGGAGGTCGTGTCATGAATGTTTGTTTAAAAGTATTTCTGACAATTTTATAAGATAATTGGAATGAATAACACATTTATGTTATGAAAAGAATTGTAATTTTGGAGAATGTGATTGTTGATAACCCTATATGGTTGAATCATGTTGATTATTTGGTTAAAAGTGTATTATTAAAAAGTATAAAATTAAGATTCCAAGAAGTCAGGAAATTTGAAATTTTAGTTAAAATCATGAATCGTATACATATTTAAAAGGATTTCTAAAGTCATAAATTATATCAATAATTTGATGGTTAAAATATGGAGTAGCAAAATTCTTGAAATTCAGAAATGTAGTGACACAAATATTAATGTTTAGTTAATAAATAGTTAATGTAGTTTTTTGTATCTGTCTATTATTATAAATATATACAAAATAAATATTTGAGGATAGGTGTTATTAATTATGAAAAAGAATTTTATTGGGAAATCAATTTTAAGCATAGCTGCTATTAGTTTAACGGTATCAACGTTTGCCGGTGAATCTCATGCACAAACTAAAAACGTTGAAGCTGCTAAAAAATATGATCAGTATCAAACAAACTTTAAAAAACAAGTAAATAAAAAAGTTGTGGATGCACAAAAAGCTGTAAACTTGTTCAAACGTACAAGAACTGTTGCAACACACCGTAAAGCACAAAGAGCTGTTAATTTAATTCATTTCCAACACAGCTATGAAAAGAAAAAATTACAAAGACAAATCGATCTAGTTTTAAAATATAATACTTTAAAATAATTGATAGAAGCCATGCTATAGAGTGTGGCTTTTTGCTATATTCAAAGGTATAATTAGTTTATAATATTGTGTTCATTTGAATGGTGAGATTATTAGAATAAATAATATAAATAATTACTTAAAAGTGAATGCAATAGTTGTTTATGTTTTGAACAAGCGAGGTGGCTATTGTGAAAAGGAAATCGAATGTATTAACAATCATAAAAATTGTAACGGATATAGTGGCAACCGTGTTAATCATACGTGCTTTATTAAACAGTCGTAAAGATGCTAAATAAATTAGAAGTTACTTAAAATAAAAAAAGCACGCCAAAACGTTAGCATTGTTTTCTAACGTTTGGCGTACAACTATTTAATTCAGTATGTTTTTTAATACCAAGTAATCGAATCGATTTCGCCTTTAGCGACTACTTTAATATTTTTTCTGTGTTCTTCTAATGGACGCGTGATATCAAACGTATAGTAACCGTTTTTACCACCATCTATAATTCTTACTACAGCTATAGTATTACCTTTACCTAATTTTTTAGCAATGACATATAAATCTTCAACCGTTTTACCTGTATAAGTTCTTTCTTTCTCGGCGTCTTTAATTAATCTATCAGCACGTTCTTCATCTTTTTTCTCATCATCTGCTAACTTTTTAGCAATTTCTAAACCTTTCCATTCATAACTAAAGAAAGCTTTAGCATCATTTGAATGAGTTAGAAGACCTGTAGCGATGACTGTAGATGCAATAATTACTTTTGTAATATTTTTTTTCATAATAAGTTCTCCCTGTAAAATAGATTTGTACTTACTAATGCGAGTACACTGTTATTTTACAAACGGTTTCATGCATTTACCAGTTAACACTTCATTAATTAAAATTAAGTGCAAATTAATAAGGTTTAATGCAATCGAAAAAGAATAATGATGAATTTGATGGTATTATTTTTATTTGAGGTATTATTGAATTTGTTGATAGTATAATAATAGTAGTAAACGTCACTCAACTATGATTTAATAATTTTTATTGCTAAAACGATATTTATATTTCTCTACATTTTGTTTGCTATGTTGGATAGACAAACACTCCAAATTGTTATACATATAGCTTTTTTGATAATTAATGTTTATAAAACAAAGAAATGACACATAGTAGAGAAGTAATTAATATGTATAATTTTACTTATAAAGAAATAAGAGATATATTCTAATTAAGGTTGATATGTTATGATTAATATATAAGTTAAAAATTATACTATTTAATTGAATTATGCATTTTCGAAGTAAGCATAATTCAACACTTACATTTTTAAATAGATAAAATAGTGTGAAATCACGTGCCAAGATTACTATAGAGTAGGCAATGAGTATTATTGGCAATCACTTAAGTGATTGTTATTTTTTCGTGGTCAATAATAAAGATATAAATAAATATATTGAGGTCAAACGATGATAATTAAAATTTTAACAATTCTATTACTACTTTGTATATTGAGCTATTTGGTTACAAATAGAAAGAAGCCTTTTCTGTTCTTAAAAACACTCTTTATGGGTGTGGTATTTATCTTTATAGGATATATTTCACTGGCAATATCTGCCGTAATTATTTATGGCATTATTCAATTTATCACAATTGATTTTGGTAGTTTTTTCTTAATGGGTATTATATTAATCTTGATTTCAAGTATATTCCAATTATTTATAGTTAGATTACTTTTTAGAAAAAAGAATGTCGATTTGACAGAGGTTGTCGTTTTAGAACATTTAATTCAATGGTTCTTAGTTTACTTTGCGATCTATCAAGCAGTAAATGAAAAAATGGACATTAATGATATTAATATCGACAATTTTCAATCTGTCTTTTTTGACGTGTCTAATTTGAATTTAGTAATTCTACCAACGTTAATCATTAGCTGGGTCACAATATTTAACTATAGAATGAGAAGTTACAAATAAAATCAATGAAATTATACCATCAGACACCAACATTCAAATGGTGTCTTTTTTGTTGTGTGGTTTTATTTTTGAAATTCGAAAAAGTAGAGGCATGAATTTTTTGACTAGTGTATAAGTGCTGATGAGACACAAGATAGATAACTATATTTTGTCTATATTATAAAGTGTTTATAGTTAATTAATAATTAGTTAATTTCAAAAGTTGTATAAATAGGATAACTTAATAAATGTAAGATAATAATTTGGAGGATAATTAACATGAAAAATAAATTGATAGCAAAATCTTTATTAACAATAGCGGCAATAGGTATTACTACAACTACAATTGCGTCAACAGCAGATGCGAGCGAAGGATACGGTCCAAGAGAAAAGAAACCAGTGAGTATTAATCACAATATCGTAGAGTACAATGATGGTACTTTTAAATATCAATCTAGACCAAAATTTAACTCAACACCTAAATATATTAAATTCAAACATGACTATAATATTTTAGAATTTAACGATGGTACATTCGAATATGGTGCACGTCCACAATTTAATAAACCAGCAGCAAAAACTGATGCAACTATTAAAAAAGAACAAAAATTGATTCAAGCTCAAAATCTTGTGAGAGAATTTGAAAAAACACATACTGTCAGTGCACACAGAAAAGCACAAAAGGCAGTCAACTTAGTTTCGTTTGAATACAAAGTTAAGAAAATGGTCTTACAAGAGCGAATTGATAATGTATTAAAACAAGGATTAGTTAAATAAAACTTCAATCGTTGCTGTTATCTGGAAATAATTAATTAAATGTTATGTTAATTTTTGTTAATGAAAAAAGTAATCTATTTAATGACAGGTTAATGTAATTGTCCTGAAATTGACTATATACTCAGTAAGTATCAATTTTAAGGAGAGCTTATAATGAAATTTAAAAAATATATATTAACAGGAACATTAGCATTACTTTTATCATCAACTGGGATAGCAACTATAGAAGGGAATAAAGCAGATGCAAGTAGTCTGGACAAATATTTAACTGAAAGTCAGTTTCATGATAAACGCATAGCAGAAGAATTAAGAACTTTACTTAACAAATCGAATGTATATGCATTAGCTGCAGGAAGCTTAAATCCATATTATAAACGTACGATTATGATGAATGAATATAGAGCTAAAGCGGCACTTAAGAAAAATGATTTCGTATCAATGGCTGATGCTAAAGTTGCATTAGAAAAAATATACAAAGAAATTGATGAAATTATAAATAGATAATAAATAAAACAGGTTGAGACAAAAAATGGTCTTAACCTGTTTTCAATTTGCATATGTGATAAATTCTATATCAAAATGCTTATGTATAATGAATGACATTTAAAAGTAGGGGAGACAAATATAAATACAATAGTTCCTAGGATTACTCTCAAAATAACTATATCAATTATTTACTTTGCTCTCCTATTTTTTAAAATATGTACATGTTTAAACAATCAAAAGTGTACAATATTAAATTATCATTTCCAGTTCTAGTGCTATATTGGTAGTAGTTGACTAAATGAAAATAAGCTTATAACAAGTTTTTTCAATACTCGTGGGGCCACAACAGAGAGAAATAGGATCACCAATT